>NZ_JAKUSO010000030.1:0-40291 GCF_022449305.1 Oceanibaculum sp.
GCGGCGAACAGGCTCAGCTGCTCGCTGACGTCATAGCCCACACCGGCGATGCCCTGATAGGCCAGCACGATGTCGGAGTCGTTGAGGCTGCCCGCACCGACCGGGGCGATGCCGTCATACTTCACGGCCGCGCCGCCGATACCGACACCGAGATAGGGGGTGAAGCCGCCCATGTCGAAATCGTACAGCAGGTTCAGCATCAGCGCCTGGGCGCGGGTGTTGCCGGCGCCGTTCACGCCGCCAACGGTGTCCGCATCGTTGCCGCGGTAGGAGAACTCAAGCTCCAGGCGCGGGGCGCCAAACTTGTAGCCCAGTGCGGCGGCACCTAGCGCGCCGGTGTCGAAATCGGCCTCGCTGCTGATGCCGGAGCCGCTGATGTCGGCGTCTTCCTGCAGGTTGACGCCGGCGCCCAGGCCCAGATACCAGCCATCCGGCTGCGCCAGGGCGGCGGTCGGGAGGCCGACCAGCAGCGCCGCGGCAATGATTGGCGCATTGAACTTCATGGTGTGTACCCTCTTCTTTTTGCAGAAGGAATTATTCGGCGGCCGCGAAGTCCCGTCCGGTACCGCGATGGCCAGCTCCTATTAAGCAATAACAAAAAACTGTGCCGGCTTCACGGGATTCACAGGGACTGTTGCTAGAAGGCTAGGGCTGTGGCCAAAAAGTCACGAAATCCTATTGAAATACCGCGAATCAGCGCTCCGGGCCGCGTTCGGGACTCCGTTCGGGGCCGGGGCCGGGCTTCTTCAGCGGCCGTTCCAGCGCTTCCAGGAACTGCCGGCGCTCCTCCGGCGTCAGCTTTTCGTTGATCGACAGCAGCAGATTATGCAGCACATCCTGCATCGCCGCCGAGCGGTCACGTACCTCTTCCAGCGCCCGGGCCGCCGCATCGGGATCGTAGGGCTGCTTCAGCATCGCCTCGTGCATGCTGCCACGGGCGCGGCGCAGGTCGCGGAAGGCATCGCGCATATTGGCGCGCTCGCGCTCGAACACCGGTTCCAGCTTCTGCCGGGCCTGCTGCGGGACGGCGTATTCCAGCGGACCGAAGCCGAACCGGCGCTCCTTCGGGCCGCGGTCGCCATGCCAGTGCGACAGCGCGCTGCCGGCGATGATGCCGGCCAGCAGCAGGTTCAGCACCAGCGAGGCCGGCAGCAGCCAGCGGCGCAACCGGGATTTCCCCGCAGACCGGTTTTCCGGGGCGTCAGTCATAGCTCGTGTCTCCCGTTCCGTTCTGGCCGGCCAGCGGGCCGAACGCCAGGGCGGCGACATCCTGTTGATCGATGGCGGCAAGGTCGATGGTGGTACTGCCGCCGGAGGTGAAGGGGCTGGTGACCGGGGCAGCGGCGAAGCCCAGCCACAGGCCGATGACAGCGGAGGCGGCCAGTGCTGCCGTGAAGCGCCAGGGCGAATTCGTATTGGCCGGTGCCGGCACGGTAATGGCCGGCGCTACCGGCTGCCGTGCCGCATTCCGGATGCGCGCCGCGAGATCGCCGGCCGGGGCGGGGGCGGGCGGCAGCGCGTCCAGCGCGCGGTCCAGAAGGCGCGCCTGTTCCAGCCGGGCCTGCGCCGCCGGGTCCGACGCCAGCAGGGCCTGCGCTGCGTTGCGTTCCGCCGCCGGCCAGCGCGCCGGGTCGGCGCCATAGGCGTCGAGCAGCGCGTCCAGCCGCCGCTTATCCATATCCTTGTGTCCTTCGGTCATGACAAGCCCTCCAGCAGATCGCGCCCTTGCGCGCCCAGCAGTTCCCGCAATTTGCGCCGGCCCCGCGCCAGCAGCGATTCCAGCGCTTCCTCGCTGATCTCCAGCAAGGCGGATGCCTCGGCCTGGCTCAGCCCTTCGTAGTAGCTCAGCACCAGCGCCGCGCGCTGGCGTTCCGGCAGGCTGTCGAGGGCGTGGCGCACGGCCAGCCCGCGTTCGTCCTCCTCCATCGCCTCGCCGGGGCGGGGGGCCGGGTCGATGCTCTCCGGCGGTTCGTCCATCAGTACCAGCCGGCGGCGGCGCAGCCTGTCGTGGGAAAGGTTGAAGGCGACGCGGTAGAGCCAGCTCTTCAGCCCGGCCTCACCGGGCCGCCAGGATGCCGCGTTGTTCCACAGCCGCAGGAAGCTTTCCTGCGCCACATCCTCGGCCTCCGCCCGGTCGCCCAGCAGACGCCAGGCGAGCCGGTGGACCATGCCGAGATGGCGGTCGAGCAGTAGGGCGAAGGCGGCATCGTCACCGGCGGCGAGACGCAGGATGAGGTTGTCGTCTGAAGGTTCGGACTCGTCCGTCTTCTGCACACGCCATCCCCATTCCGTCGTTCGCCGCACGGCGCCGTTCCTGTCTGATGCCTTGGAAGGGATCAGTCGTGCGTGCCGGGCGCTTCGCCCTGCGGGCCCTTCATGAAGTGCCCGTCACGGAACTTACCATGATGCGGCAGGCCGTCATGCTTATGCTCGAACCGGGCCTGGCGCAGTTCTTCCGTGGTCACCACGCCGTCCCAGTTGGCGTCGAGACGCCCGAACATCGGGGCGGGGGAGTGGCGCTGCTCGTCCGGCCCGATCTTGCCGTCCTTGTTGCGGTCCATCCGCGAGAAGCCGCGTGCGGCCATCTCGTCCAGCCGTGCGGCCATCATCGAGCGGAACTCGTCGGGCGACAAGGCGCCATCCTTGTCGGTATCGAACTTGGCGAGCCGGGCCGCGTGTGCGGCTTCGACCTCCGCGCGGGTGATCTGGCCGTCATTGTTCGCATCGAAGCGTTCCAGCATGTGCTGGACGCGCTGCTCCCGCTGCTCGGCGCTCATTTTGGGGGTGCGCATGTCGTTCACCGCATGGGCGATGCCGGGCAGGGCGGCGAAGCCGCCGAGCGTGATGCCCAGTGCTGCCGCGCCCAGCAGGGCGACTCGCAGGGTGGGGGGCAGGGTCCGCTTGCGGCTGTTGGTTTGTGTGGTCATAGGGTCATCCTTTCGTGTAAGGGGCGGTCCGTTTCTTCCGGACCTGCCCTATACACGCAGGGGCAACGGATTTCCGTCGCGGGGCGTTCTAGCGCCTACCGAACAGCCTTTCGATGTCGGCCAGCTTCAGCTCGACATAGGTGGGGCGGCCATGGTTGCACTGGCCGGAATGCGGCGTCGCCTCCATCTGGCGCAGCAGCGCGCTCATCTCCTCGGCGTTCAGCCGGCGCCCGGCGCGCACTGATCCGTGGCAGGCCATGGTGCCGCAGACATGCGCCAGCCGGTCCTCCAGCGTCAGCGCCTGATCCCATTCGGCGAGGTCGTCGGCAAGGTCGCGGACCAGCCCGGCGGCGTCGGTCTGGCCGAGCAGCACGGGCACCTCGCGCACCACCACGGCGCCGGGCCCGAAGGCCTCGATGACGAGGCCGAGCCTCGCCAGATCCTCGGCGCGCGCGGTCAGCCGCTCGACGGCGGCTTCCTCCAGCTCCACCACCTCGGGCAGCAGCAGCGCCTGGCGCTTCACCCCGTCGCGGGCCAGTGCCTCCTTCATGCGCTCATAGACCAGCCGTTCATGCGCCGCGTGCTGATCGACGATGACGATGCCGTCGGCGGTCTGCGCGACGATATAGGTGCCGTGCAGCTGCGCGGTCGGCACGCCCAAAGGCAGGTTGGCGGGCGGCAGCGCCTCGGGTGTGGGCATCGGCCGGGCGGCGGGCTGGGCCTCCAATCCGGGCAAGGGGGCGTGGTAGTCGTGCAGCGCTTCCGCCAAAGCCCCGCCCTGCGCGGGATAGGCGTAGGCAGGACCGGGCCTGTATTGCGGGCGGAAGCCCGCCGGCGGCCCGTCATTCCGGAAGGCGCCGAGCGCGGCCACCGAGACGGTGGTGGAGGCACGGTGCCCGGCCTCGGCCAGCGCATGCTTCAGCGCCGAGACGATGAGGCCGCGCACCAGCCCCGACTCGCGGAACCGCACCTCCGCCTTCGCCGGGTGCACGTTCACATCCACCGCTTCCGGCGGGATGTCCAGGAACAGCGCCAGCAGCGGGTGCCGGTCATGCGACAGGAAATCCTGATAGGCGCCGCGCACCGCGCCGAGCAGCAGCCGGTCCTTTACCGGGCGGCCATTCACGAACAGGAACTGCATCTGCGCATTGCCGCGATTCAGCGTCGGCAGCCCGGCATAGCCGGTGAGATGCAGCCCCTCGCGCATGGCATCAATGCGCAGCGCATTCTCCGAGAAGGAGTCGCCCATGATCGCGGCCAGCCGGCGTAGCCTGATATCGAACAGCTCACCCTGTCCGGCAGCCAGCTTCACCGAGGTCCGCGCGCCGTCGCCCAGCGTGAATCCCACATGCGGATGCGCCATTGCCAGCCGGTTGATGGTGTCGATCGCCTGGCTGTATTCGGCGCGCGGCGTCTTCAGGAATTTCAGCCGCGCGGGCGTGGCGTAGAACAGGTCGCGCACCTCGACCCGTGTGCCCGGCGGATGGGCGGCGGGTTCGACCGGCAGCTTGCGTCCGCCCTCGATGGATATCTTCCACGCACTGTCCGAGTCCCGCTTGCGCGAGGTGATCGAAAGCCGGCTGACCGCGCCGATGGAGGGCAGCGCCTCGCCCCGGAACCCCAGCGAGGATATCCGCACCAGATCGTCGTCCGGCAGCTTGGAGGTGGCATGGCGTTCGACCGCCAGCTCCAGCTCGTCGGGCGTCATGCCGATGCCGTCATCGCTGACCGAGATCAGCGACTGCCCGCCATCGCGCAGGATCACGTCGATGCGCGTCGCCCCGGCATCCAATGCGTTCTCCACCAGCTCCTTCACAGCGCTGGCCGGGCGCTCCACCACTTCGCCGGCGGCGATCTGGTTGACCAGTATGTCGGGCAGGCGGCGGATGGCCATGGCGGCGTCAGCCCATCGCGCCGAGATAGTCGCGGGTCAGCACCTTGCCCTCCTCGACGGCGGGCTGGTCGAACGGGTCGATATCCAGCAGATGCGCGGCGATGATGGTCTCCAGCATGAAATGCATCATCAGCGCGCCCAGCGTGCCCTCATCCACTGTGTCGATATGGATCAGCCGGGTCGGGCGCTGGTTGCGGATCAGCGTCTCGGCGGTGGCGCGCTGCTCGGCATCCAGCAGATCGCCCATGGTGCGGCCGCGCAGATAGGCGGGTGTTGCCTCCCCGGCCACGCCATCGGCGATGCGCGGGCCGGTGCCCGCGACCTTGCCCAGGATCAAGGTGAACATCTTGTCCGCTGGGCCGGCGAGATAGAGCTGCAGCTGGCTGTGCTGATCGACCGTGCCCAGCGCGTTCACCGGCGTCGTGCCATTGCCGTCCTTGCCCAGGCTTTCCGCCCAGAGCTGCCGGTACCAGAAGCTGAGGTCGTTCAGCTGGTCGAGATAGGGCATCAGCACGGTCTGGCCCGCCCCCCGGCTGTCGGCCAGCAGCAGCGACAGGGCGGCACCCACCGCCGGCGGGCAGTCCATCGGGTCTTTTGCAGCGAAGGCGGTGTCCAGGACCGACTGCGCGCCCCGGCGCAGCGCGCGCACATCCAGCCCGGCGATCAGCGCCGGCAGCGCGCCGACGCAGGACAGCACGGAATAGCGCCCGCCGACCTTCGGATCATGGGTGATCGTCGGGACGCCATAGCGCTTTGCCAGCTTGCGCAGCGGATTATCGGTCTGCTCGGTGATCGCGGTCACATGGGCGGCCACATTCTCCTCGCCGACCGCCAGCACCAGCGGTTCCAGGCAGGTGAGGAACTGCATCAGCGTTTCCGCCGTGCCGCCCGACTTGGAAATGACGATAATGCCGGCGCGCTTGAAATCGACGGCGGCGAACAGCGCCTGGAAGGTGGCCGGATCGACATTGTCCATGAAATGCAGGCGCGGCGTGCCCTCGGGCGGGCCGAAACCCTTGTCGGTGAGGCGATAGAGCGTGCGCCCGCCGAGGCTGGAGCCGCCGGTGCCCAGCACGATCACATCGTCGAACCGGGCGCGGTAATCGGCGGCGATGGCTTCCAGCTCGGGCAGGTCATCCTCGCGCCCCGGCAGGCGCAGCAGCGGCAGGCTGCCCTCCTTGTGCCACTGGCGCAGCGCCGCCAGTGCCGGGGCAGCCAGCGCCACGCGACGCGCCAGCTCGCTCTCGCGCGGACCCGCCGCGCCGATCCGGCCTGACAGGCAGCTCGCTATATCTTGTGTGTAATACATAAACAAACACCATTAATGGGTAAGCTTCAGGGTAGCAAGCCGCCGCCCCTCCGCCAAGGGGGCTGGGGAGGCGGAGCAAGCCCGGCAATGACAGATAGATTTAACGCCGCTGACGCCCCAAAGGCTCCCGGCTCAGGAATCCTGGCCGGGTGCCGGCTTCGTTGCGGTAACGCCCTCGGGCTGGCCGACAATGACGAAGGTCAGGGCCTTCGGGTCGAACAGGCTGGCGGAGAGGCGCTTCAGATCGTCCATCGTCACCGCCTCGATCAGCCCGGCACGGCGGTCCAGATAGTCGATGCCGAGATTCTCGCGCTGGATCGCCACCAGCATGGAGGCGATGCGGCCCGAGCCATCAAGCGACAGAAAGTAGGAACCGGTGAGGTAGGCCTTGGCATCCGCCACCTCATCGGCGGTCGGCCCGTCGCTGGCCATGCGCTGCCATTCCTGCCGGACCAGCGCGATGGACTCCGCGACCCGCGCATTGGCGGTGCCCACACTGCCGGCGATGGCCGCTGAATGATCCATCGGCGCGAGGCCGGCGGAGACGGAATAGGCGAGGCCGCGCTTTTCCCGGATTTCCTCGGTCAGGCGGGAGCCGAAGCCGCCGCCCATGATCTCCATCAGGATGGCGGCAGCGAAATAGTCGGGATCGTCGCGCTTCAGCCCGCGCTGGCCGAACAGCACCGTGCTCTGCGGCATGGTGCGGTCGATCACCATCACATCGCCGGCGAAGGCCGGCTGCACATCGGGAATTTCCGGCAGGCTTGCCGTGGCCGGCAGGGTGCCGAAGATGCGGTCGAGCGCCGGGGCCAGCTCCTCCGGCGTGATGTCGCCGACCACGCCGACCAGCAGATTGGCGCGGGAGAAGCGCTGGCTGACCACCTGCTTCAGATCGGCAGGGGTCAGGGCGGCGACCGATTCCGGTGTACCGCTGCCGCGCCGGCCATAGGGATGGTCCGGATAGGCGCTGGTCCAGAAGGCGCGGCTGGCGATGCTGCCCGGCCGTTCGCGCTCGCGCTTCAGCCCGACCAGCATCTGGCCACGCACCCGTTCCAGCGGCTCGGGGTCGAAACGCGGCTGGGTCAGGGCGAGGCGCAGCATGTCGAACGCGGTGTCGCGGTTCTCGGTCAGGGTGCGCAGCCCGCCGCTGATCCCGTCCTGGCTGGCGGAGAAACCCAGCGAGATCGACAAATCGGCCAGCTTCTTCTGGAAGGCCTGGCTGTCCATGTCGCCGGCGCCCTCGGTCAGCAGGCTGGTCGTCATGCTGGCCAGCCCTTCCTTGCCGTCAGGATCGGCGGTGGCACCCGCGCCGCGGAAGCCAGCCTCCAGCGCGATGATCGGGTTGCTATGGTCCTCGACCAGCCAGGCCTCGATGCCGCCGGGGCTGACCACGCGCTTGATCTCGTGGGCGCGGGCCGGGGAGGCGACGGCCAGCAACGCCAGCAGCGGGAGGATGACGAGCAGGCGGGAAAGATGGGTCCGCATTGTCTGATCCTTATTCGGGCTTAGCTGGCGGGCTTAGCTTGCGGGTTTCGGGCGCAGGATGCCGGTGACCGACTGTTCGGGCTTCAGCACGGCGCGGGCGGCGGCCTCCACCTGGTCACGGGTCACGGCCTCGATGCGCGCCGGCCAGGCCTCAACATCCTCCAGCGTCTGGCCGGTGGCCAGCGCGCGGCCGATGACGTTGGCCGGGCCGCGGATGCTGTCGCGGGCGAACACCGCGTCGGCGCGCAGCCGCTGCTTGGCGTCGGCGATCTCCTGGTCGGTCACGCCCTTTTCCAGCAATGCCGCGATCTCGGCATCGATGGCGGCCTCGACCTTCTCAATCTCCACGCCGGGCTTCGGCGAGCCATAGAAGCCGAAACCGCCCGGCCCCAGCGCATCGGCGCTGTAATAGGCGCCCGCCGAGACGGCGAGGCCATCCTCGATCACCAGCTTGCGGTAGAGCCGGCTGGTCGGGCCGCCGGACAGGATTTCCGCCAGCACATCCAGCGCATAGGCATGTTCCGTCTCGCCCCAGACATAGGAAGGGGCAAGATATTGGCGGGAGACGCTGGGCTGCTGCACGCGGGCGTCGCTCAATTCCAGCCGGCGGGCAGCCTGCTGCGGCGGTTCGTCCACGCGGTCGCGGGGCGCAATCTCGCGGCGCGGGATCGGGCCGTAATATTTCTCCGCCAGCGGGCGCACCTGCTCCACCGTCACATCGCCGGCGATCACGACGAAGGCGTTGTTCGGCACATACCAGCGCTGGTACCAGTCCAGCGCGTCCTGGGTCGTGAGCGTGCGCATCTCCGATTCCCAGCCGATGATCGGGATGCGGTAGGGGTGGTGCAGATACTGCGCGGCACGCATCTGCTCGCCCAGGATGGCGCTGGGGTTATTGTCGATGACCTGCCGGCGTTCCTCCAGGATCACGTCGCGTTCTGGCAGCACGACCGCGTCGGTCAGTGCCAGATTGGCCATGCGGTCGGCCTCCAGCTTCATCATCAGCTCCAGCCGGTCGGCGGCGACGGTCTGGAAATAGGCGGTGTAGTCCCAGGATGTGAAGGCGTTGTCCTGGCCGCCATTGCGGTTGACGATGCGGCTGAACTCACCGGGAGCCAGCTCGCCGGTGCCGCGGAACATCAGATGTTCGAGGAAATGCGCGATGCCTGACTTGCCGCGCTGCTCGTCGGCCGATCCGGTGCGGTACCAGACCATATGGGTGACGACGGGGATGCGATGGTTCTCCACCACCACCACCTGCAGCCCGTTCTCCAGCGTGAAGCTCTTCGGATTGAAGACGGCGGCCTGGCCTGGCGTCGCGGCGAACAGCAGCGCCAGTACGGCGCAGAGGGCGGCAATCGGGCGGAAGAGGACGGATCTCGGCAGGGTCATGGCGCCTGTTCCTCGGGGGTCGGGTCGGTAGAGTAATCCAGCCCGATCAATATGGCCCGATGATGGCGCGGCGGCGAGGTGTGCGTACTAGGTTGGGGGAAATAAAAACGCGGCGGCCCAGAAGACCGCCGCGCCATGCTTTCGGAAGGGCGAAAGGTCAGAAGGTCAGCAGCTCGGCGCGGATGACGCCGGGCAGGGCGCGGATGCGCTGCAGCACCGCATCCTCGACCGTGCCGTCGATATCGACCAGCGACAGGGCGACGCCGCCCTTCTCGGTCCGGCCAAGATAGAAGCTGGCGATGTTGATGCCGGCCTCGCCCAGCGTGCTGCCCAGCTTGCCGATGAAGCCCGGCTCGTCACGGTTGCGCACATACAGCATGGTGGCGCCGAAATCGGCCTCCATGCTGATCCCGCGCACCTCGACCAGGCGCGGCGCGCGGCCGCCGAACAGCGTGCCGGCGACGGTGCGGGTCTGCGAGCCGTCGGTGGTGGTCACCCGCACCAGCGTCTGGTAGTCGCAGTCGCGGTCATGCGCGGTCAGGCTGACGGCGATGTCGCGCTGGCGGGCGAAGCTGGGCGCGTTCACCATGTTCACGCTGTCGCTGATCGGCTTCATCAGCCCGGCCAGCGCTGCCGCCAGGATCGGCTTGCTGTTCAGCGTGGCGGCGTGGCCTTCCAGCTCCACCGTTACCTGGCCGATGCCCTCGACGGTCAGCTGGCCCAGCATGCTGCCCAGATATTCGGCCAGCTGCATGTAGGGCTTCAGCTTCGGCGCGTCCTCGGCGGAGACCGAGGCCACGTTCACGGCGTTGGAGATGGCGCCGGTCAGCAGATAGTCGGCCATCTGCTCGGCGACCTGCAGCGCCACATTCTCCTGCGCTTCCGAGGTGGCGGCGCCGAGATGCGGTGTCACCACCACATTCTCCATGCCGAACAGCGCGTTCTCCTTGGCCGGCTCGACCTCGAACACGTCCAGCGCGGCGCCGGCGACATGGCCGGATTCCAGGGCTGCCTTCAGCGCCGCCTCATCGATCAGGCCGCCGCGCGCGCAATTGACAATGCGCACGCCCGGCTTGGTCTTGGCGATGTTCTCGGCGTTCAGGATGTTGCGGGTCGAATCGGTCAGCGGCGTGTGCAGCGTGATGAAGTCGGCGCGGGCCAGCAGCTCGTCCAGCTCCACCTTCTCGATGCCGATATCCTGCGCGCGCTCCTCGGTCAGGAAGGGATCGAAGCCGATCACCTTCATCTTAAGCCCCTGCGCCCGGTCGATGACGATCGAGCCGATATTGCCGCAGCCGATGACGCCCAGCACCTTGCCGAACAGCTCCACGCCCATGAAGCGGTTCTTCTCCCACTTGCCGGCATGGGTGGAGGCGTTGGCTTCGGGAATCTGCCGGGCCAGCGCCATCATCATCGAGATCGCGTGTTCGGCGGTGGTGATGGAGTTGCCGAACGGCGTGTTCATGACGACCACGCCCTTCTTCGTTGCAGCCGGCACATCGACATTGTCGACGCCGATACCGGCGCGACCGATCACCTTCAGGCCGCCGGCCTTTTCCAGCACGGCTTCCGTCACCTTGGTGGCGGAGCGGATGGCGAGGCCATCGTAATTGCCGATGACGGACACCAGCTCGTCGGCCTTCATGCCGGGCTTGTAGTCCACCTCGATCCCGCGCTCGCGGAAAATATCGACGGCGCGCTCCGACAGCGCATCGGAGATCAGAACCTTGGGCATCGTCTTCCTATTCTTTCAACAGCAGGGGGATCAGGCGGCCTTGGCGGCCTCATTCTTCACCTGGGCATAGGCCCAGTCGAGCCAGGGCAGCAGGGCCTCTATATCGGATGTCTCGACCGTGGCACCGCCCCAGATGCGCAGGCCCGCGGGGGCATCGCGATAGGCGCCGATGTCGTAGCCCACGCCCTCGGCCTCGACCAAAGCGGCCAGCTTCTTGGCGGCCGCGGCCTGCGCCTCGGCGGACAGGCCGGTGAACCAGCTGTCCTTGATGACCAGGCAGATCGAGGTGCTGGAACGGGTCTCCTTCGTCTCCGGCAGGAAGGCCGCCCAGTCGCTCTTCTCGACCCAGGCCTCGACGGCCTTCAGGTTGGCCTGGCTGCGCGCGATCAGCCCCTTCAGCCCGCCGAGGCTCTCGGCCCAGCGCAGCGCGTCGATCTGGTCCTCGACGCAGAGCATGGAGGGCGTGTTGATGGTCTCGCCCTTGAAGATGCCTTCGTTCAGCTTGCCGTTCTTGGTCATGCGGAACAGCTTGGGCAGCGGCCAGGCCGGCTTGTAGCTCTCCAGCCGCTCGACGGCGCGCGGGGAGAGGATCAGCATGCCGTGCTGCGCCTCGCCGCCCAGCACCTTCTGCCAGGAATAGGTGACGGCATCCAGCTTGTCCCAGGGCAGGTCCATGGCGAAGGCGGCGGAGGTGGCGTCGCACAGCGTCAGCCCCTCGCGGTCGGCGGGGATCCAGTCGCCATTGGGCACGCGCACGCCGGAGGTGGTGCCGTTCCAGGTGAATACAACATCACGCGAGAAATCGACCTGGCCGAGGTCCGGCAGCTTGCCGTAATCGGCCTCGATCACCCGCACATCGGTCAGCTTCAGCTGCTTCAGAATGTCGGTCACCCAGCCGGAGCCGAAGCTCTCCCACGCCAGCGCATCGACGCCGCGCGCGCCCAGCAGGGTCCACATCGCCATCTCGAAGGCGCCGGTGTCGGAGGCCGGCACGATGCCGATGCGCCAGTCGGCCGGCACGCCGAGGATGGCGCGGGTGCGGTCGATCACCTCGGCCAGCTTGGCCTTGCCCAGCTTGGCGCGGTGCGAGCGGGCTACGGCAGCGTCGGACAGCGCGGCGGGCGACCAGCCCGGACGCTTGGCGCAGGGGCCGGAGGAAAAGTACGGGACGGCGGGGCGCGTATTCGGCTTCATGGCGGGGTTCCCCTATTTTCGGTGCCGCTAATGGAGGCGGTGGCGGGCGATACTAAGCGCATAATGCTGCATCGCGTCAATGCACAGCTTGACGCAGGGGGCATGCCATCGGGCGGCCTGTAAAGGGCGCTTACAGGCCAGCATTTCCGCCGCTTTCACCCTGCGGAAGGCATTTCCGCCACGCAGAAGGGGGAGGGGTGCGTTTCCTCTCAGAACCGTTTGGGCAACCATGCCCTGAAAGCGATGCGCGCGCAGGGCCACCACTCCAACTGTCACCCCCGCACTTGTTGCGGGGGTCCAGGCTTCCGCTAGCTGGATCGTTTGCCGAGTAAGCTGAAGCCTGGATTCCCGGGACAAGCCGGGAATGACGATGGATAAGGATCAACCACCACCTCCCATAATGCCGCCGCCGCCCGCCGATCCCGGTTGCATCCGCCGGCGATATGCCGCATGCAGGCATCAGGTGAGGAAAGCCAAGGGGCCGGCCCATGTTCGGCATGCTGAAAACGGTCGCGGCGCTGCTGGTCAGCGTTGCCCTGCTGCTGCTGGCGAACGGGCTGTTCTCCACGCTGCTGGCGGTGCGCATGACGGCCGAGGGGTTCTCGACCGGCCTCGCCGGCCTGGTCGGCGCCGCCTATTTCGCCGGTCTCGTCGCCGGCAGCCTGATCGCCCACAAGCTGGTGGAGCGGGTCGGCCATATCCGCACCTTCGCCGCCCTGGCCTCGCTGATCTCCGCCTTCGCCATGGCGCATGCGATCTTCGTCGATCCGCTGGTCTGGGCGGTGCTGCGCGGGCTGACCGGCATCTGCATGGCCGGCGTCTTCGTGGTCACCGAAAGCTGGCTGAACGGCGCCGCGACCAACCAGAATCGCGGCCAGATGCTCTCAGCCTACCTCATCACCACCTATCTGGCGCTGGGTCTCGGCCAGTTCCTGCTGACCGCCTATGACCCGACCAGCTTCGTGCTGTTCAGCCTGGCCTCGATCCTGTTCTCGGTCTCGCTGGTGCCGCTGGCGCTGGACCGGCAGGCCAGCCCGACGCCGGTGCAGCCGGCGCGCTTCAGCTTCGCCAAGCTGTACCGGATATCGCCGCTGGGTGTTATCGGCTGCCTGGCCAGCGGCGTGCTGACCGGCGCCTTCTACGGGCTGGGGCCGATCTTCGCCGCCGAGATGGGGCTGTCGCTGGCCGGTATCTCCGCCTTCATGAGCGCCACCATCCTGGGCGGGCTAGTGCTGCAATGGCCGGTCGGCAAGCTGTCTGACCGGTTCGACCGGCGCAGCGTCATGGTCGCCGTGCTGGTGGCCGCCGCCCTGGTCAGCCTCGCCGTCGTGCCGGCGCTCGGCCTGTCTTTCGAGCTGCTGCTGGCGGTAGCCGCGCTGCAGGGCGGCCTCAGCTTCGTGGTCTATCCGCTGAGCGTCGCCCATACCAACGACCATATCGCCGCAGACGATCTGGTCCCGGCCTCGGCCGGTCTGCTGATCGCCTATGGCGCGGGGGCGGTGATCGGCCCGCTGGGCGCCTCGCAGGCGATGGAGATGGCGGGGCCGGCGGCGCTGTACTACACGCTGGCGCTGACCTCGCTGCTGGTTGCCGGCTTCGGCCTGTACCGGATGACCCGCCGCGCCGCGCCGACGGTGGAGGAGCAAGGGCCGTTCGTGCCGCTGACCCGGATGACCGGCGTGGCCTCGGAACTCGACCCGCGCGGCGAAGAAGACGCCGCTGCCGGCTGAACTCAGGTCAGCGCCTCGATATCGTCCGCCGACAGATTGCCCGGCACCACGGTGATCGGTACGCGCATCTTGCCGGCGACCTTGCCGACCAGATGATTGACCAGCGGCCCCGGCCCTTCCGGTCCGGTACTGGCGGCCAGCACCAGGATGGAGATGCCGGGCTCCTCGTCGATCAGCTGCAGGATCTGGTCCCGCCGCCGCCCCTCGCGGATATAGACGACCGGGATCTTGCCGGTGATCGCCGCCGCCTGGTCGGAACAGCGGGCGACACTCTCCTCCGCCTCCTGGCGCTTCTCCTCGCGAATCAGGTCGCCGACCGACATCCAGGGCTCGATATCCTCCGGCTCGATCACATAAAGCATGGCCAGGCGGCCGCGCGAGTTGCGTGCGCGGTGGGCGGCATAGCGCAGCGCCGCCGCCATCTCCGGCGTATCGTCCACGACCACCAGGAAGACGCGTTCGTGCTGCTTTGCAGGCATGTCGTCCTCCGCTCCGGGGTTGCTATCAGGCATATCGGTCATCGTCGTCAGCTCTTTCGGAAGATGAGCGAGGCCAGCCATCCTGCCATCACCGCGATGATGACGGCAATCGCGCCGTAGGCGGCCGAGTGATTGTAGGCGAATTCGTACACATCGGCGCCGAAGCCGGCCTTGCTGACCAGCAGCGGCGTGGTCTGGGCGCTGACCACCTCCTGCTCGCGGATCAGATAGACGGTAACGGTATAATTGCCGGTCGGCACGTTGGACGGCAGGAACAGCCGGGTACGGAACAGCGTCCGGCCGACAAAGCCGACCTGCCCGACGGTCGGCGGATACAGCCCGCGCGCCTGCTTGCGGCGGATCAGCGCGGTGCGGAAATCGGCCTCGTCGGCGGGGGTGACGGATTGCCCCTCGGCCAGCGGCAGGCGCAGATTGCCGGTGCCGATCTCCAGCCGCGAACGGACCGCCTCGTTGGCGATCTCGTCGAGCGGCCGGCTGCTGGCGATGGCATAGAAGGAGGGCACGCCGGAAAAGCCGATGGAGCGCGCGGTCAGCCAGATGCCGAGCAGCTTGTCCTTGCGCCTGACGATCACATCCTGGGTCGGGCCGGTCACCGAGACCACCACATCGCCCTCGCCCTCGATGGCGCCGAACAGCAGCACCTCGGTGCCGGTGAAGCCGGCGGTGATCGCCACCAGATGGTTGGAAAGGTCGGCCACCAGCTCCTGCGCCGAGGCGCGCCCGGCCGGCAGCAGCAAGATCAGCGCCAGCAGGATCGGTGCGATGGGTGCCGGCAGGCGGTTTGCCGCGGCGCTATTCATGGCCGCCCCCTCATGGCCGCCCCGGGAACTGCAGGGAATAGAAGTCGCCCGGCACCGCCACCAGGTCGAACAGCAGCTTGCCGCAGACGACCAGCACCAGCAGCGCCAGCAATGCCCGCAGCTGCTCGCCGCGCAGGGCGGCGCCGAAGCGCGCGCCGGTCTGTGCCCCCAGCACGCCGCCGGCCAGCAGCAGCAGCGCCAGGAACACGTCCACCGTCTGGTTCTGGTAGGCCTGCAGGAAGGTGACGTTGGCGGTGACGAAGATGACCTGGAACAGCGAGGTGCCGACCACGATGGCGGTCGGCATGCCCAGCAGATAGATCATCGCCGGCATCAGCATGAAGCTGCCGCCGACACCCATGATCGCCGACAGGATGCCGACCACGGCGCCGATGGCGAAGGGCAGCAGCGCGCTGATATAGAGCTTGGACTGGCGGAACCGCATCTTCAGCGGCAGGCCGTGCAGCCAGTTATGTTCGTGCAGCTTGCCGCGCCGGGCCACACCACGCCGGCGGCGCACGATCGCGCGCAGCGATTCCTGCAGCATCAGCAGGCCGACGATGCCGAGCAGGAAGACGTAGAGCAGCGAGATGATGAGGTCGATCTGGCCCAGCGTCTGCAGCCAGCTGAACACCCAGACGCCGATGGTCGAGCCGAACAGACCGCCGGCCAGCAGCACCGCGCCCATCTTGAAATCGACATTCTTGCGCCGCCATTGCGCGATGACGCCGGAAACCGAGGCGGCGACGATCTGGTTGGCCTGGGTGCCGACCGCGACAGCGGGGGGAATGCCGATGAAGATCAGCAGCGGCGTCATCAGGAAGCCGCCGCCGACGCCGAAAATGCCGGAGAGGAACCCCACCACCCATCCCATCCCGAGAATCAGGATGACGTTCACCGACATTTCGGCGATGGGCAGATAGACATGCATGGGTCGCGTGGGCCGCCAGAATAAGGACGCGCGCCGATCAAGGGCGCTTATAGTGTGGCGCTAACCACAACGGTACGCAATGGATAGTGTCGGTATCGCGGTATTTTTACCGCCTGGCCCGCTCAGCCCTGTTCGATCGGCAGGCCGGCCTGCTCCCAGGCAATGATGCCGCCGCCCAGCCGGTGGATCGGCGCGCCCTTGGGCGCCAGTCCGGATGCCGCCAGCATCTCGGCCGCGGCACCGCAGCGCACGCCGCTGCGGCAGTGGAACACCAGCTTCTTGCCCGGCGGCAGGTCGATCGCCGCCGGGTCGAAGGAAGAGAGCGGCAGCAGCATGGCGCCGGGAATGCGGGCCTGTGCCCATTCCTGCGGCTCGCGCACATCGACCAGCAGCACCTCGTCGCGGCTCATCCAGTCCTGGATGGTTTCCGGCGATTCGATGCGGATGTCGGGTGCGCTCATGCCGGCCGCTCCGTCAGGCCTCAGGCCGCGTCGGCCTGCTGCACCGGGGCAGAGTTGTAGAGGCCGTACAGCGTGTTGAGGATGGTGGTCACCTCCTCGGTCGAGACCGAGTAGAAGATGGTCTGGGCCGAGCGGCGGGTCTTCACCAGCCCGTCGCGGCGCAGCCGGGCCAGATGCTGGGACAGGGCGGACTGGCTCAGCTTCACCAGCTTTTCCAGCTCGCTGACGGACTTCTCGCCCTCGCTCGCCAGGAGGTGGAGGATGAGAAGGCGGCGCTCGTTGCCCATGGCTTTCAGTACGGCGCTGGCACGTCGGGTGTTCTGCTTGAACATCGCGATTTCCTAGATAAACCCTATATGGTGAGAAGCCGGTAACAGCTTGCGGGACGGTCCGCATACCCTGCCACCGCTAAGGATGGCGTATTGCGAACCAGTTGCTGCGCTTATCTAGTGGAAAAAACAGGAAATGCCAATGAATAAGGAAGCGTGCGGCGGAGCGACGCAGGCGGTCGAGCTGGATACGACGGGTCTGAAATGCCCGCTGCCGGTGCTGAAGGCCCGCAAGAAACTGCGCGAGGTGCCGCCCGGCGGACAGCTGAAGGTGCTGGCCACGGACCCCGGCGCGGTCAAGGATTTCGAGGCTTTCTGCGAGGCGACGGGCACACGCTACCTGTCCTGGGACCAGGCCGGCGAGGTCTATACCATCCTGCTGGAACGCCCGGCATAGGAGCGGGGCTCACCTGCGTTTTGTGCATAGCAGCAATCAGGGCGGTTTCTTGCGGGTTTCGCACCTTGCGGGATAGAGTGCCGCCCAATGGAAAATACCTGGTTAACAACCCAGCACTGAAGACCGCATTAAGAGGAAGAGGCCCATGGCTGCCCACAAGATCGCGATCATTCCCGGCGACGGCATCGGCACCGAGGTGGTGCCCGAGGGGCTGAAGGTGCTGGACGCCGCCGGCCGCAAGTTCGGCATCGACTACGAGTTCACCCATTTCGACTGGTCGTGCGAGCGCTACAAGGATACCGGCGAGTTCATGCCGAAGGACGGCATCGAGCAGCTCTCCGGCCATGAGGCGATCTTCCTGGGCGCGGTCGGCTGGCCCGGCGTGCCGGACCATGTCTCGCTGTGGGGCCTGCTGATCCCGATCCGCCGCGAATTCGACCAGTATGTGAATCTGCGCCCGGTGCGCCTGTTCGAGGGCGTGCGCAGCCCGCTGGCCGGCCGCAAGCCGGGCGATATCGACTATTACGTCGTGCGGGAGAATTGCGAGGGCGAATATTCCTCGATGGGCGGCCGCCACAATCGCGGCACCGAGCACGACATGGCGATCCAGGAATCGGTGTTCACCCGGCGCGGCGTGGACCGCGTGATGAAGTTCGCCTTCGAGCTGGCGGCGCGGCGCGGCAAGCATGTCACCTCGGCCACCAAGTCGAACGGCATCATCCACACCATGCCGTTCTGGGACGAGCGGTTCGAGGAAATGAAGCAGGCCTATCCGGGCTTCAAGACGGACCAGTTCCATATCGACATCCTGACCGCGCATTTCGTGCAGCACCCGGACTGGTTCGACGTGGTCGTGGCCTCCAACCTGTTCGGCGACATCCTGTCGGACCTCGGGCCCGCGACCACCGGCACCATCGCCATCGCGCCCTCGGCCAATCTGAACCCGGAGGGCAAGCACCCCTCGATGTTCGAGCCGGTGCACGGCTCCGCCCCGGACATTGCCGGCAAGGGCATCGCCAACCCGATCGGCCAGATCTGGTCCGGCGCGATGATGCTGCAGCATATGGGCTATCAGGACGCGCATGACGCCATCCTGAAGGCCATCGAGACGGTGCTGAAGGAAGGCGGGCCGAAGACGCCGGATCTGGGCGGCCAGGCCAGCACCGCCGATCTCGGCTCCGCCATTGCCGAGGTCGTGGCGTCGTCATGACCCTGTGGTTCGAGGATTTCGCGGTCGGCCAGCGTTTCGAGACGCCGGGCGTCACGCTGTCGGAAGCGCAGATCCTCGACTTTGCCTTCCAGTACGACCCGCAGCCTTTCCATATCGACAAGCCGGCGGCGGAGGCCGGCCCGTTCGGCGGGCTGATCTCCAGCGGCTTCCAGACGCTGGCGGTCAGCTTCCGGCTGACCTACCAGCTGGGGCTGATCGCCGAGTCGGGCATGGGCGCCTTCGGGATGGACGAGTTGCGCTGGCAGCAGCCGGTCAGGCCAGGTGACACGCTGAAGGTGGTGCTGTCGGTGCTGGAGGTGCGCGCCTCCGGCTCCAAGCCGGACCGCGGCTTCGTCACCTTCGGCTACGAGACCTTCAACCAGAACGGCGAGAAGGTGATGAGCTTCAAGGCCGCGCAGATCGTGCGCAGAAGGCCGGCCTAGCTTATCAATCCGCCGCGTCGGAGAAGCCAGAGGGCGAGGCGTCGGAAAGCGCCGGCAGCCGCACCTTCGCCGCCGCTTCCAGGATCAGCGATGCATCCGCGCCGGGCCGGTGCGCGTTCTCCGACAGATACCGGCGGAAGGCGCGGGCACCCGGCAGCCCGTTATAGAGGCCCAGAATATGCCGGGTCATGTGGGCCAGCGGCGTGCCCTCGGCCAGTTCCCGCTCGACATAGGGGATGAAGGCTTCCAGCGCTTGCCGACGGCTGGGCGCGGGCGCGGAGGCGCCGAAGAAGCGCCGGTCGGCCTCGGCCAGCATATAGGGCTCCTGATAGGCCGCACGCCCGATCATCACGCCATCGACCTCTGCCAGATGCGCCGCCGCCTGGTCCAGCGAGGTCACGCCGCCATTCAGCACGATGGTCAGTTCCGGCAGCTCCTGCTTCAGCCGATAGACCAGCTCGTAGCGCAGCGGCGGAATCTCGCGGTTCTCCTTCGGGCTCAGCCCCTTCAGCCAGGCCTTGCGTGCATGCACGATGAAAGTCCGGCAGCCGGCATCCGCGACGGTTTCGATGAAGCGCTTCAGGTCGGCGTAATCCTCCATCTCGTCCACGCCGATGCGCGACTTCACCGTGACCGGCAGGGAGGTGGCGGCGATCATCGCCTTCACGCCGGCCGCGACGGTCTGCGGCTCGGCCATCAGGCAGGCGCCGAAGCGGCCCTTCTGCACCCGGTCGCTGGGGCAGCCGCAATTCAGGTTCACCTCGTCATAGCCGAAGCCCGCGACGATCTCCGCCGCGCGCGCCAGATCGTCCGGCTCCGACCCGCCCAGCTGGCAGGCGACCGGATGCTCGGCCGCGTCGAAGCGCAGCAGCCGCTGCCGGTCGCCATGCAGCACGGCGCCGGTCGTCACCATCTCGGTATAGAGCAGCGCATGCCGGCTGATCTGCCGCAGGAAGAA
This sequence comes from Oceanibaculum sp., assembly GCF_022449305.1. NCBI lineage: Bacteria > Pseudomonadati > Pseudomonadota > Alphaproteobacteria > Rhodospirillales > Oceanibaculaceae > Oceanibaculum > Oceanibaculum sp. Next base: position 19,696 of record NZ_JAKUSO010000030.1, read on the forward strand.
GCGGTCATGCCGGTCCGTCCAGTCCATCATCGGGGCGACGGAGAGAATATGCGCGGGCGGAGCCTTCATGGCGCTTCAGGTACGTCTTATCCGCGCGCACGTCAATGTGGGGGGATGGGGGATTCGGTTCACATCTATGGTTCGCATTGCTGCCATCGCTGTAGAAAGCCAGCCGTAAAGTAGGTTGGTGTTAGTCAGCGAGATGGCGAATAGCGATCAGGATTGGCCTAAACAGCACCTCTTGTATTTTTTCCCACTGCCACACGGGCATAGTTCATTGCGCCCCACTTTACTATGCAATTTACCTCGCGACAGCATCTTAACCGGAACCATTGGCTTTTTAGGTAATGCAGAGATTGCTTTCTCCATACGCGGGTCGCGTTTCCATTTCTCTTCGATGGCTACCGCACCTCGGATATCTCCAGTTCCGGGAGCAAGGAGCAGCCCATACCAAACATCCGATTTAGTATCGTATTTCTTTAGTCCACAGTGGGTAAGCAAACGCTCTTTAGCGGACTCTTCCGGTAGTGAATTGATGTGAATGGTGAAGCCTGACTTGTCTGAAGCCGATGGCAAAGAAAAGTCGTGATGTCGCCCGTCTTTGGCTGCGGAATTAAGCAATCGATGAATGCCTTTGTTGATATGGGTGGCGGTATCGGAGCTGAACTGAAGGAACAGCATTCCAAGTCCGACAAGTTCAGGAATTGCACTAGCTTCAAATTCAGAAATTAATCTACCAATGGGCGTCCCTTCAAAGCGAGTTAGAATGCCTTTTGGTGTTCGTTCCCCGGGAGCTCCTAATCTACGTGCGAGCATTGCGATGTCGAGGGAACTGGTGAAATCGTCAGCCAAGTTCACCATGCTATATTTATCTTCCAACCAAAGGTTTTGTTTTAGATGATATCCTAGGTTCGTTAATTCTTGATTTGCCAGTATTTTTTTATCAAATTTAGATCTTAGAGTGATGTAATTTAGAAGCTGTAATGGCGTTTCTAGTATTTCTGTGAGTACATCGATAAAAAACAAATCGGAAATTATGGGTGATTGTATATTTCCTGTGGCTCTGGTTTTCAAGAACTGCCGAACCTGCGCAGCCAGGGCAGGAAAATGATCCGATACACAACACACAGGGAATATTTTCGTCGGTCTCTTCGCAAACTCTATTTTATTACCGGACGATGATACGAACTGACATTGATTGTCTAAGAGTGCGTCCGCGCACAGCAAGGCCTGATCATAGGCATCGTGAATCGCCTTTTTAAAATCGCCCTTTAGCTGCAGGTCGTTTCCTTTACGCGCCTCAATGGTTAACCGTTTTGATTTGGCTTGAAATATAATCGCTCGGTCTCCATACACGACCAAGACATCTGCTTCCGTAACGCGATCTTTCCCCTTATAGATATCCACATTGCGAAAGACATGCCGGGGCCCAAACACACGGGTAAGACGATCTGCCAAGAACTGTTCAGCAAAAGCTCCGCGGTTCTTAGAAGCTGTTGAGGCGTAGGATTTGTCTGCGGCCATCCAAAAGAATGGTGCTTCATAAAGCGCTTCTAGCAGACTGTAATGCTGGAAGAGTACGTATGAATCGCTGTCTATTTTTATAATCGGAGCGGCATTTGCTTCATTAAAGGCGCTAAGGCTAGAAAAGGAAGAATTTTTCTTTTTTAGATCAATGGTAAATGCCATCAGAATGCGTTCTATTTTTTCACTATCAAATCCTGTTGTCTTTTCTAAATCTTGAGCTTTAAAAATGTATCCAGGCAGGAAAGTCCATTGACTTGGATGAAGCTTGACCGTCGCCTCACGAAGGCCCATGATTTTTTGCATCTGAAAGTCTCTGAGCTTTCGAGAAACAATGCAGGCTTCATCAATTGAAAACCCAAATTTTGATATAAGCCAGTCGTTATCTTCTTTATATTTTTGTAATGATAATTCTTCATACTGAAAATTGTAAGCCGATTCACCACCGTAGAAAATAGGTTCTCTTAATCCTTCGGCGGTATTAAATGGATCAATGCGATTTGCTTTCTTAGGATTTTTTGCGGCCACTTCAAATGCGGCTAGCCAGGGTTTCTGGAGGCTCATATGCATTTCATGGAGCAGTGTTTCTGACTGGTCTATGTAATCTTGAAGGGTAGATGACATGGGGATGTCCATATCAATCTCCCCTTTCGCCATTAGGCCAATGAGTGTCGAAATTTCAGTCCTAATTAACTGCTTGTGGGAGTATTGACGCTGGACATCAGCCTCTATGATCTGCTTTCCAGAAAAACGAATAAGATTATCACGCCAGCAGAAATATGCGATGGCATGTATGTATCCTGGAGAGCTGCAAAGAATTCTTAAATCCTCGAATACTTCAGATTCCATTCTTGAGTTTTTTGCTGTTATTTCTTCTTTTTTCATAAAAGTCCCCCAATTTATTTAAGTCCTAGCTCTAGTGGCAATAGTTTCGGCCTTCTGTGAGGTAATGCAAACGTGGCCTGCTTCAGGCCTGGTTGTAGTATTTATATTTCAATACTTTAGGTTGAAACATTACAATTAGTAAAGCCAGCAAAATCGTGCTTGCGTAAACCGTTCCCCCCACTCCGGGATGGATTTTCGGGGCGGATCGTACTAGAGGTCAGGGCCGCGCGCTCCGGTGAGGGGCGCTGCTGTTGCCTGTCCGCCAGGACGGCCCTCTGGCCTGGCCCTTGGCCTGTAGCCGGCCCGGTCCCTCATGGGAGTCGCATGACCCAGACCCGCATCGCCGTCTCGCACGTCACCAAGCGGTATTTCCTGTACCGCACGGCGCTGGAGCGTCTGCTGCATGCCGGTTTCGGACTGGCGGCCAAGCCGGTGCGCGCCTTCGAGGCGCTGAACGATGTCTCCTTCGAGGTAAAGGCGGGGGAGTGCGTCGGTCTGGTCGGGCGCAACGGTTCGGGCAAATCGACCCTGCTCTACCTCATCGCCAACACGCTGGCGCCCACCTCCGGCACTGTCGCGGTGAATGGCCGGCTGGCGGCGCTGCTGGAGCTGGGGTCGGGCTTCAACCCGGAATTCACCGGCCGCGAGAACATCTTCTTCTATGCCGCCATGCTGGGGCTGAAGCGCGAGGAGATTGCCGCCCGCTTCGAGGAGATCGTGGAGTTCGCCGGCATCCGCGATTTCATCGACCAGCCGGTGAAGACCTATTCGTCGGGCATGACTGTGCGGCTGGCCTTCTCCGTCACCACCTGCATCGAGCCGGAAATCCTGATCGTGGACGAGGCGCTGGCGGTCGGCGACGAGGCGTTCCAGCGCAAATGCATCGCCCGCATGGCGGACCTCCGGTCGCGCGGCACCACCATCCTGTTCGTCAGCCACAATGCGCGCAGCGTCATCGAGCTGTGCGACCGCGCCATCCTGCTGGACCGCGGCGAGAAGCTGGTGGACGGCAAGCCGGACGAGGTGATCGTCGCCTATCGCCGCATGCTCTATATGGAGGGCGCGCGCTACGAGGCCTACCGGCAGGAGCTGAAGGCGCATAATGGCGACCCGAAGCCGCTGCTGCTGGCGCGCGAGACGGAGAACGGATCGAACGGCAACGGCGCGGCTGAGGCCCAGGGCGAGCGGCAGGCGGATGCCGCCTATTTCGACGAGTCCCTGAAGCCCGAGAGCATGCTGATGCACGAGCCGGCGGGGGCCGTCATCTCGGAACCGGCGATCTGCCTGATCGGTTCCGATGGCACGCCGGGCGCGCGGGTGAACATGCTTAAGCGCGGCGAGGAGTATATCGTGCGCTACCGCGTGCGCTTCGAGGAGGAGGCCCGCGATGTCGGTTTCTCGGTCAGCATGCAGTCGATGAACGGCGTCATGCTGGGCGGCGGCTCGCTGGTACTGGCCGACGAGACCATCCCGTTCGTGCCGGCCGGCAGCGTGATCGAGGCGCGGCACGTGTTTTCCTGCCGGCTGCTGGCCGGCACCTATTTCGCCAGCGTCGGCTGTTCGGCGGTGAAGGATGGCGCGCGCCAGCCGCTGCATCGCATCGCCGACGCGCTGATGTTCTCCGTCCTGCCGGAGAAATCCTATAACGGGCGTGGCATGGTGGATTTCGCCTTCCGCAGCGGCCATGCCGTGATCTCGGGCGGCGCGGAACAGGATCGAAAGGCGGGAGAGTAAGAATGATGGTGCGGGCGGTCGGACTCGAACCGACACTCCTCTCGGAACCGGATTTTGAGTCCGGCGCGTCTACCAATTTCACCACGCCCGCACGGCAGAGGCGTCCTCAGACGGGTCGGCATATTAGTCGCGGACGGCCCGCCGTCAATCTCGGTTTGGAGCCTGCATGAGCAGCGATACGGTTTCCCGGCCCTCGGCGCTGCGCCGGCTGTATGACTGGACGCTGCGCTGGTCGGCCCACCGCCATGCGGAAAAGGCGCTGTTCGGAGTCTCCTTCGCGGAGAGCAGCTTCTTCCCGATCCCGCCCGATGTGATGCTGATCCCGATGGTGCTGGCCGACCGCAGCCGCGCCTTCCGCTACGCCGCGATCTGCACCTTGGCCTCGGTGCTGGGCGGGGCGTTCGGCTATGCCATCGGCCTGTTCCTGTTCGAGAGCGTCGGCCGCGCGGTGCTGGATTTCTACGGCTATGCCGCAAAATTCGCGGAATTCTCCGCACTCTATAACGAGCAGGGCTGGCTGATCGTCGCCGGCGCCGGCTTCACGCCCTTCCCCTACAAGGTCATCACCATCGCCAGCGGCGTGACGGCGATGGATTTCGGCATCTTCATGCTGGCCTCGGCCGTGTCACGCGGCGCGCGCTTCTTCCTGGTGGCCGCACTGCTCTGGCGCTTCGGCCCGCCGATCCGCAAGGTCATCGAAGCGCATCTCGGCAAGCTGACCGCTGCCTTCTTCATCCTGCTGGTGGGCGGATTCGTCGCCTTGAAATATCTGCTGTGAACGCGGAGTTTCCCTTCATGAACCGCATCGATCTCCGCCTCGCCAGCCTGGCGACCGCCCTGCTCAGCGCCGCCATCCTGGGCGCTGCCCTGCTGTCGCAATATGTTGGCGGGCTTCAGCCCTGCGTGCTGTGCGTCTATCAGCGTTGGCCCTATGTGGCGACGATTGCGCTCGGTCTGGCCGGCTTCGCGCTGGCAAGGCGGCATCCGGCGGCGGCGCGGATCATGCTGGGGCTGGCCGGGCTGACCTTCCTCGTCGGTGGCGGCATCGCCGGCTTTCATGTCGGGGTGGAGCAGGGCTGGTGGCAGGGCACATCGGGCTGCGGCGCGCCGGCCGGCGGGGCGATGACGCTGGAAGATTTGCGCGCCCAGGTGCTGGCCGCCCCCGTGGTGCGCTGCGACGAGGTGCCATGGTCCCTGCTTGGCATTTCCATGGCAGGCTATAACTTCCTGTTGTCGCTGGCGCTCGGTGCGGCTGCTCTCTGGCTGGCCGCGCGCCGCAAGTAAGATGGAGACAAGGCATGAGCAAGCATCCTCGCGTTACTGCTGAGGACCGGCTGCCCGGCGACCTGACCCGCGAGGAGCTGATCGCCCGCATCATCCGGGTCGATCAGGCCGGCGAGTATGGCGCGCGCCGCATCTATGAGGGCCAGCTCGCGGTGCTGGGCAAATCCCCCTCCGCCGCCACCATCCGCCACATGCACGAGCAGGAGCTGGAGCATCTCGACACCTTCAGCCGGATGATGGTGGAACGCCGGGTGCGCCCGACCGCGCTGCAGCCGCTGTGGCATGTCGCCGGCTTCGCGCTGGGGGCGGCGACCGCGCTGATGGGGGAGAAGGCGGCGATGGCGTGTACCGTCGCGGTCGAGGAGACCATCGACGAGCATTACCGCCAGCAGGCCGAGAAGCTGGGCGAGGACGAGGCGCCGCTGCGCGAGACCATCGAGCGGTTCCGCGCCGAGGAGCTCGAGCACCGCGATATCGGCTATGAGCACGGCGCCGAGCAGACGCCGGGCTTCGAGCTGATGCGCGGCGCGATCAAGGCCGGCTCCCGCCTCGCCATCTGGCTGTCGGAGCGGGTGTAGCAGACAAGCTGCGCCTGTTTTCCTACGCTTGCCAATTTGATAGGTGTCACGTTACACTTTTCACGTGATCCGCAGCTTCCGACATAAGGGTCTGAAGCTTCTCTATGAGAAGGGAGAGAGGCGTCGGCTGCCGCCGGAACAGGCCGATAAGATCGAACGCGTGATCGCCCGTCTGGATCAGGCGCGGAATGCTTCGGAGATGGACCTACCCGGATGGCGGTTGCATGCGCTGAAAGGCACTCTGGAAGGCTTCTGGTCCGTCACAGTGACCGGTAACTGGCGGATCATATTCCGGATGGAGGGTGGCGACGCCCACGATGTTGATCTGGTCGATTACCACTGAGGAAGGAGGCCGCCATGTCGATGAAGAACCCGCCGCACCCCGGTCTGTCCGTGCGGCATGATTGTCTGGAGCCGCTCGGCCTCACAGTGTCCGAGGCGGCGAAGCGCCTTGGCGTCAGCCGTAAGCAGCTTTCCGATCTGGTGAACGGTCATGCCGGCATTTCCCCGGAAATGGCGATCCGGCTCGACAAGGCTTTCGGCGGCGGTGCCGAAACCTGGTACCGGCTGCAGGCGGCCTACGATCTGGCGCAGGCGATGAAGCGTGCCGATGAGATCAAGGTGGACCGGATCGCGCAGGCCGCCTGAAGTCGGGTTCCATTGCGCCGGTCACAGCCTGACCCAGCCGGTGCCTTCATGGGCGAAGGCAAAGCGGCCCGGATGCAGGATCTCGGTCAGGATTTCCAGCGTTTCCAGAATGCGCGGCCCCGGCCGGTTGAAGAAATGATGGCCGTCGGCGACGAAGACGCGCCCGTCCCGCGCCGCGCGCATGTCGGCCCAGCCGGGCTGGCCGGTGAGGCTGGTGATCTCCGACAGGGTGCGCGGAATCTCGAACCCGCACGGCGCGATCACCACCACGTCCGGGTCGATCCGCTGCAGCGCCTCCAGCTCCAGCCAGGGTGAATGCTTCCCGGCCTCGCCGAACAGGCTGACGCCGCCGGCGCGTGCGATCAGCTCCGGCACCCAGTTGCCGGCCGCCATCGGCGGGTCCAGCCATTCGATGCAGGCCACGGTCGGTTTCGGCTCGATCAGCCGCGTCTGCGATTCGATCCCCTCAATGGCGAGCGTCAGCCGGTCGATCAGCGCCTTGCCCTGACGGACGGCCCCCAGCGCGCGGGCGACGCGGCGGATGTCGGTCCAGATATCCGCGAGGCTGGCCGGGCTGCAGGAGACGATGCGCACCGGCCGGCCGGTCAGCTCGCAGGCCGCCTGCTCCACCTCGCCCAGGCTGACCGCGCAGACCTTGCACAGATCCTGGGTGACGATCACGTCTGGCTGCAACTCGGCCAGCATTGCCTCGTCCACCTCGAACACCGACAGCGCGTTGCGCGCCGCCTGCTTCACCTGCCGGTCGATCTCAGCCGACGGCACGGTGATGTCGATACGCGGCCGGCTGACGACGGGCAACTCGCCGAGGCCGTCGGGAAAGTCGCATTCGTGGCTGCGCCCGACCAGATTGCCGGCATGGCCGAGGCCGGCCACGATCTCGGTGGCGCTGGGCAGCAGGCTGACGATGCGGGGAGCGGCCATGAGACTAGATCGCCAGGTCGATCAGTGCGGCGGCGCCGAAGATGAAAATCAGTGCGCCGGAAATCTTGTTCATCCATTCCAGATGGTGGATGTCCAGCCGGCCGCGCAGCAGCCCGGCCCCCAGTGCGATGCCGAACCACCACAGGCACGACCCGATGAAGACACCCAGCACCACCAGGATCGGGTCGAGCAGCGCCTTGTCGGCGTCGATGAAGACGCCCAGCGCCACGAAGATGCCGGCGAAGGCCAGGATGGTGATCGGGTTGATCAGTGTCAGCACGAAGGTGGTGCAGAAATCCCCCAGCAGCGAATGCATGCGCAGCGGCTCCTGCCCCTTCGGCAGGGTGGCGGTCCTCTTCAGGTAGGTCTTTACCCCCATGCCCAGCAGCAGGATGCCGCCGGCCAGCTGCATCTCCGCCGTATGGTCCAGCAGCAGATGCGCGATGGCGGCCAGCCCGAAGGCCGCGACCACGCCATAGAGCGCATCCGCCACCGCCGCTCCCAGCCCGGAGACCAGCCCGTGCAGCCGGCTTTCCAGCACGGTGCGGTGCACGCACAGTACACCGACCGGACCGACCGGGGCGGCGATGGCGAGGCCGGCCAGGATCGACTTCAGGAACAGCCAGTCATGCATTGTGCTGGCAGGTCAGGGCTGTTGGCGGAAGGAACAGAACGGGCATGGCTTGTTGTTGCTTCTGGTAGGATGGAGCCGTGTCCCATGAATACACGATGCGGGGCGGGCCTTCTACCGCATGTCGGGATATGCGAGCCTCGCGCAGGCGTGAACGGGCGGGGGCTTCGCCAGGCGGGGCGGACGTCTTATGTTTAGGCACCAATTCTCATGAAAGAGACGGCGATGCCCCAGGATGGCGATAGCGGCGGCGATATCTTCGGGCCGATCAAGCGCAAGCTGATCGAGACCAAGCAGAAATGGGCCCGTGACGGCCGGCTGCTGACCGGCGAGACGGCGAGCCCCGCGAAGCGCAAGCTGCCGCCGGGCCAGCGCGAGGTGAAGAACTGGCCGGTGCTGGACCTCGGCTCCCATCCGGTGGTCACGCAGAAGGAATGGAAGCTCTCGGTCACCGGGCTGGTCGAGAACCCGGTCAGCTGGGACTGGGCGACGCTGATGGCGCAGCCGGTGTTCGAGGATACCTCCGACATGCATTGCGTGACCGCCTGGTCGCGCTTCGACAATCGCTGGGAGGGCGTGTCGGCGCGGCATCTGCTGTCGGTCGTGAAGCCGAAGCCGGAGGCGAAATTCGTCATTCTGAAAAGCTATGACGGTTATGCCACCAACATTCCGCTGTCGGCCTTCGACGATGCCGATGTGCTGCTGGCGACGAAGTGGGAAGGCAAGGCGATCACCCGCGAACATGGCGGACCGGTTCGACTTATCCTGCCGAAGCTCTATCTCTGGAAGAGCGCCAAGTGGCTGCGCGACATCCGCTTCGTGGACCGGGACGCCCCCGGTTTCTGGGAAGTGCGCGGCTATCACAACAATGGCGACCCGTGGAAGGAGGAACGATATGGCTAAGAAGGGCCTCGCCAGCTTCGCCGGCATGCTGGTCGCTGCTGCCGTCAGCACGGTATTGCCGCAATCGGCCCCGGCGGCGACCGGGACGGGAAGCGGCTTCGATTTCAGCTTCGAGTCCATCGATGGCGGTGCCCTGCCGCTGGACCAGTATCGCGGCCGCCCGGTGCTGGTGGTAAACACCGCCTCGCGCTGTGGCTTCACGCCCCAGTATGAGGGGCTGCAGGCGCTGTGGGAAAAGTACCGCGACCGCGGCCTCGTCGTGCTCGGCGTGCCGTCGAACGATTTCGGCGGGCAGGAGCCGGGCAGCACCGATGAGATCAAGCAGTTCTGCGAGGTGAATTTCGGGATCGATTTCCCGATGACCGCGAAATATCCGGTCACCGGGGCGGACGCCCATCCCTTCTATCGCTGGATCGCCGACACGCTGGGCGAGTCCAAGGCGCCGCGCTGGAACTTCTACAAATATCTGCTGGCGCCTGACGGCACCATCGCCGCCGCCTGGCCCTCCACGGTGAAGCCGGACAGCCGCACCGTTACCGACACGGTCGATACCCTTTTGGCGAAGTAGCTTATCCCGGCAGGTCGGCGGCGCGGGCGACAAGGCGCACCGGCATCGGCTCGCGCTTGCCGCGAATCGCGACATCCTCAAGCGGGTGGGCGTCGAGGCCGGCGCCGGCCTCCATCCCGGCAAGCGCAACCAGCGCTTGCGAGACAGCCAGCTGCGCATCGCGTTCCTTGGCGATGCTTTCCAACCGGCTGGCGGTGTTCACAGCATCGCCGATGGCGGTCAGCGCCATCGCCGGGCCATAGCCCATCACGCCGACGATGGCCGGCCCGACATGCAGCCCCATGGCCAGGCGCAGCGGTTCCTTCAACTCGTGCGACAGTGCCTGGTTCAGCCGGTCCAGCCCCTCGCCGATGGCGCGCGCGGCGGCCAGCGCCTGCCGGCAGGCCAGCGCGGGGTCGGCGCCATCCTCCGCGCCGAACAGCGCCATCACGCCATCGCCGATGAATTTGTCGATGCGCCCGCCCGCCCCGGTGATGGCCTGTCCGGTTTCGGCGAAATAGCGGTTCAGCAGGAACACCGTGTCGAAGGGCAGCCGGTCCTCCGACAGCTTCGTGTAGCCGCGCAGATCGGCGAACAGGATCGCCACCTGCTGCTCCCGCCCGCCGGACTCGCGGCCGGCGCGCAAAGCATCGCGGGCGCTGGCGGCGGCCGGCAGCAGCGGCGTCACCTGCACATCGCCGGCGGGCTTCGCCTGGCAGGCCAGCCGCACCTTCGGCGGGGCGGCGATCCGGCGCAGCACGCGTGCCTCCTCCGGTGCCGGCGGCGGCAGGCACTCCTCGCCGGCATCGATGCGCACCCGGCAGGTGGAGCAGCGCCCGCGCCCGCCGCAGACCGATGCATGCGGCCGGCCGGCAATGCGGCTGGCCTCCAGGATCGTAGTGCCGGGGGCGATGTGGCAGATCCCGCCATCGGGGTAGCGCACGCTGGCCCCCTTGCGGCGCAGCCCCGCCAGCCGCCGCGCGCCGCGCCCCAGCAGCGCCAGCGCGATGCCGCCCAGGAACAGCTGCTGACCGGTCTCCGCCGCATTGCGGATGCGCGCCCAGCCTGCCGCGTCGGGATAGTCGATGGTCTGCTTGTAGCTTTCCAGCCACATCGGCGTTTCGGCCAGCGCGATCACCTGCAGCCCGCCCTGCACGAAGCCCAGCAGCGCCAGCACCGGCAGCAGCAGGGCGATCGTATAGAGCGCCGGAACGGCCCTTGGATACCAGGGCCGGATACGCAGCCAGTAATGCAGGCCGATGCAGGCATGCAGCCAGGCAGTCAGCAGCAGCGCGATCTGCAGCACCGCGCCATAGGGCCGCTCCACCCACAGCAGCAGCAGGACATAGGCGTAGGTATCGTCCACCCCGGCCAGGGTGAAGCCGAAATGCGTGTCGAACACATGGCCGACCAGGATCGGCGGGATCGACAGGCCCAGCGCCATCTGCGCCAGCTCCCAGGGCGGCACGCGCAGGATCGGCCGGCGCTTGTAGAGCGACCAGAGGCCGAGCGCCAGATGCGTCAGCAGCGCGCCATACAGCACATACATCGCGGTCTTGGCGCGCCAGAAGGCCATGAAATAGAGCCTTCCCTGCTCCATCGCCTCCAGCGAGATCAGGCCGAGGGAATGGTTGAGGAAATGCGTGATGACGAAAAACGCCAGCACCAGGCCGCTGCCCAGCCGGGTACGCCGGACCAGCGCGGCGCCATCAATGGCTTTCTTTGTGGCCTCCGCCGCCGCCATGTCCTAGGGTCTCCGGCTTAAAAGCCCTGCCGGTTGCGGGGCTGTCGCCAAGATTTTGCCACAAGCTCTTGAAAAATAGCGCTGCATTCGTAAATCAGCGGGTCGAAAAGTGAAGGCCGCCATCCCGTGGGGGGAAGCAGGTACGGCCGGGAACGAAACGCTGAAGGCGCAAAAGGCGGAACAGGGGGAGCGGTCAGTGACCGAGATGATCAAAGTCAGCGGATTGGCGAAACATTTCGGGCCGATCCGTGCCGTTGACGGCATTTCCTTCGCCGTCGCCAGGGGGGAGGTGCTGGGCTTCCTCGGCCCCAATGGCGCCGGTAAATCCACCACCATGAAGATGATAACCGGCTTCCTGGAGCCGACCGGGGGCAGCGCCGAGGTGTGCGGCTTCGATGTCGGCCGCCAGCCGATCGAGGTGAAGCGCCGCATCGGCTACTTGCCGGAAGGCGCGCCGGCCTATGGCGACATGACGCCGCTGGGGTTCCTTGGATTCTGCGCCGATGTGCGCGGGCTGAAGGGCGCTGACCGCAAGGCGAAGATCGAGGCCGCCATCGACCGCACCACGCTGGGCGGCGTGCTGTACCAGCCGATCGATACGCTGTCCAAGGGCTTCAAGCGCCGCGTCGGGCTGGCGCAGGCGCTGCTGCACGACCCCGAGGTGCTGGTGCTGGACGAGCCGACCGACGGTCTCGACCCCAACCAGAAGCATGAGGTGCGCACGCTGATCGGCAGCATGGCGAAGGACAAGGCCATCATCATCTCGACCCATATCCTGGAGGAGGTGGACGCGCTGTGCAGCCGCGCCGTCGTGATTGCCGGCGGGCAGATCGTCGCCGACGGTACCCCGGCCGAGCTGGAAGCGCGGTCACGTCTGCACAATGCTGTCACCGTGCGGCTGAAGAAGAGTGCCCTGCCTGCCGCCCGCAAGGCGCTGGCGGATATTCCGGGCGCCGCCGGCCTGGAGGAGGGGGACGGCACGCTGACCGTGCTGGCGCAGCGCCGCAAGACCATCCTGCCGGCGGTCAGCCAGGCGCTGCGCGAAGCCGATATCGCGGCGGACGAAATCCGGCTGGAGCGCGGCCGCCTCGATGAGGTGTTCCGCGACATCACCAATCCGAAAAAGACCGGAAAACAGGGCTAGAACGATGGGTGTCTGGGCGATTTTCAAGCGCGAGCTGGCGAGCTATTTCCTGACGCCGCTGGCCTATATCTTTATCGTCATCTTCCTGATGCTGACGGCGACCTTCACCTTCTTCGTCGGCAGTTTCTTCGAGGCTGGGCAGGCCAGCCTGCAGGGCTTCTTCGGCTTCCATCCCTGGCTCTATCTCGTACTGACCCCGGCCGTGGCGATGCGGCTGTGGGCGGAGGAGCGCAAGAGCGGCACGCTGGAGCTGCTGCTGACCCTGCCGGTGTCCATCGGCAGCGCGGTCGCCGGCAAGTTCCTCGCCGCCTGGGCCTTCACGACCATCGCGCTGGCGCTGACCTTCCCGCTGTGGATCACTGTCAATTATCTCGGCGATCCGGATAATGGCGTGATCCTGGCATCCTATATCGGCAGCGCGCTGCTGGCCGGCGCCTATCTGGCGCTGGGCTCGGCGCTGTCCGCGCTGACCCGCAACCAGATCATCGCCTTCGTGCTGACGGCGGCGGTCGGTGTCCTCTTCGTCTCCGCAGGCTCCTCGCTGGTGCTGTCCTTCTTCACCGGCTGGGCGCCGGCACCGGTGCTGGAGGCGCTGCGCTCCTTCAGCTTCCTGGCGCATTTCCAGGACATTACGCGCGGCGTCATCGATCTGCGCGACGTCATTTTCTATCTCTCGGCGATCCTGGCTTTCCTGTGGGCCACGGCGCTGCTGGTCGATCTGAAGAAGGGGCGCTGAACCATGGCCAAGACCCCGCAAACCCGTTCCTCTCTTGTGCGTCCTTCCTATGCCTGGCTGTCGCTGGCGCTGGTCGCGCTGCTGTTCGTCGCGGTCAATGTCTATTCCAGCGTCACCTTCACCTCGGCCCGGCTCGACCTGACCGAGGACCGGCTCTACACCCTGTCGTCCGGTACGCGCGAAACGCTGTCGAAGATCGAGGAGCCGATCACCCTGCGCTTCTTCTTCTCCGAGCGGCTGGGGCGCGAGCTGCCGGCCTATGCCGCCTATGGCCAGCGCGTGCGCAACCTGCTGCAGGAATACGCCAATCTGGCCGGCGGGAAGATCCAGCTGGAGATTTTCGACCCCGAGCCCTTCTCGACCGTGGAGGACCGCGCGGTCAGCTTCGGGCTGCAGGGCGTGCCCATCGACCAGTCCGGCGAGCAGGTCTATTTCGGCCTGGTCGGCACCAACCTGACCGATGACGAGCAGGTCATCCCCTTCTTCCAGCCGGAGCGCGAGCGCTTCCTGGAGTATGACCTGACCCGCATCGTGAACAATCTGGCCAACCCGGAACGCAAGGTGGTCGGCATGATCGCCGGCCTGCCGCTGGAAGGGCGCTTCATGCCCGGCGGGCAGGTCGCCCCGCCCTGGACGATCCTGCAGCAGATGCGACAGGTCTTTCAGGTGCGCACCATCGGCACCGCCATCGACCGGGTGGCGCCGGATGTCGATGTGCTGTTCGTCGTGCATCCGAAGAACCTGCCGGAAAAGACGCTCTACGCCATCGACCAGTTCATGATGGCCGGCGGCCGCGCGATCTTCTTCGTCGATCCCTATTCCGAGGCTGACGCCACTATCCCCGATCCGTCGGGCCAGCCGAAGCTGGATACGGCCAGCGCGCTGCCCGCCCTGTTCGATAAATGGGGTGTCACCGTCTCGCAGGGCGAGGTGGTCGGCGACCGCCGCGCCGCGCGCCGGGTGAATGCCGGCGCCGGCAGCCAGGTGGTGCCGGTCGATTTCGTGGTCTGGCTGAATCTGCAGCGCGGCAACATCAATCAGGATTTGCCGGTCACCGGTGAGTTGCAGCGCCTGTCCATGGCCAGCGCCGGCGCGGTCGGGCTGGCGGAGGGTGCCGGCCTCACCATGACGCCGCTGATCACCACCAGCCCGGAATCGATGATGATCCCGGTGGACCGGCTGCGGCCGCGCCCCGATCCGCAGGGGCTGCTGCGCGAGTACAAGCCGGGCGGTGAGGCGAAGGTGCTGGCCGCGCGCTTCCAGGGCCGGCTCGCCACCGCCTTCCCGGACGGCCGTCCTGTGCCGGAGGGTGAAACCGAGGCACCGAAGGAGCTGCCGGAATTCCGCACCGAATCGCAGGGCGAGGCGATGTTCGCGGTGATCGCCGATACCGACCTGCTGGATGACCGGTTCTGGGTCCAGGTGCAGGATTTCTTCGGCCAGCAGGTAGTGACGCCCTTCGCCAACAATGGCGACTTCGTCATGAATCTGCTGGAGAGCCTGTCGGGCAGCTCGGCGCTGGTCGATCTGCGCGGGCGCGGCATGATCGCCCGGCCCTTCACGGTGATCGAGGAAATGCGCCGCGAGGCCGACCAGCGCTTCCGCGCGCAGGAGGAGGCGCTGCAGGAACGCCTGCAGGCCTCGCTGGCCCGGCTGGAGGAACTGCGCTCCAAGGACGCGCCGGGTGGCGGTGCCATCCTGACCAATGCGCAGCGCGCCGAGATCGCCAAGATTCAGGAGGATATCCTGGAGGCACGGCGGGAGCTGCGCACCGTGCAGCGCTCCCTGCGCGAGGATATCGACGCGCTGCAGACCCGCCTGCTGTTCCTGAATATCGGTCTGGTGCCGCTGCTCGTGGTGCTGGCCGCTATCCTTGTCGGCCTCGCCCGCGCCGCCCGGCGCCGGCGCGGTGCGATAGCCGTAACGCCTTCGGGGAAAGGAGCATCCGCATGACCGCCCGCGGCTTCTGGATCCTGTTCGTCGTGACCCTGCTTGCGGTCGGTGCCGCCGGCCATGCCGCCTGGCAGCGCCATGCCGCAGCCATCGGCAGCGTCAGCGCCGAGCCGGTGTTCCCCAGCCTGACCGACCGGCTGAACGAGGTTGCCGCCATCCAGCTGGAGGATCGGCGCGACAGCGTGACGCTGGTCCGGGCCGGCGAGGGCTGGGTGGTCGAGAATGCGCATAACTACCCGGCGCGGGGCGAGGCGGTGCGCGCGCTGCTGCTGGCGCTTGCCGACATGCGGATCGTCGAGGCCAAGACCGAACGGCCGGAGATGTTCGCCCGGCTGGAGGTCGAGCCGCTGGATGCGGCGGAGGCCCGCTCCCGCCGGGTCACCGTGCTGGATGGCGCCGGCAAGGTGCTGGCCGAGCTGATCGTCGGCAAGAAGCGCTTCGGCCAGGGTGGCCAGCCTGATGCGCATTATGTGCGCCGGCCTGATGGCGGGCAGGCCTTCCTGGCGGAAAGCCGGCTCGACCCGCGCACCGAAGCCATCGACTGGCTGGACCGGCGCATTGCCGACGTGTCGCGCGGCCGGGTGAAGCAGGTGGTCATCGATCATCCCGAGGGTGGCAGCCTGACGGTCGCCAAGGACAGCCGCGAGGGCAATGAGTTCCGCATCGTCGATCTGCCCGAGGGTATGAAGGTGGAGAACCAGTTCACCGTGAACGCCACCGCAGGCACGCTGGACAAGCTGGTGTTCGACGCCGTGATGCCGGCCGAGGGGATCGCGCTGCAGGATGCGGTGACGCGCTACACCACCTTTGACGGGCTGGCCGTGACCATCGGCTTCGCCGAGCGCGACGGCAAGCTGTGGACACGCTACACCGCCGCCGCCCTCCCCGATGCCGCGGACGAGGTGAAGGCGGAAGCTGCCGAGATCAATGCGCGGGCCGAGGGCTGGGCCTACCGGCTGGCCGACTTCAAGAACGAACAGCTGCGCCGCAAGCTGGAGGATCTGGCGAAGAAGCAGGAAGGCTCCTCGTGAGCGACCAAACTGGGCTCACGATCTGGGGCCGGCGCAACTCCTTCAACGTGCAGAAGGTGATGTGGCTGATTGGCGAGCTGGGCATCCCGCACACCCATATCGATGCCGGGGGCGATGCCGGCGGGCTGGATACGCCGGAGTTCCGCGCGATGAACCCTCACGGCAAGGTGCCGGTGATCCGTGATGCTGCCCGTGATGGGGGTGGCACGGTGGTCTGGGAATCCCACGCCATCCTGCGCTATCTGGCGGCGGTCTATGGCAAGCAGTCCTTCTGGCACGACGATCCGGCGGCCCGGTCCCGGGATGAGCGCTGGATGGACTGGTCGGCCACCGCCCTGCAGCCGGCCTTCCTGACCGGCCTGTTCTGGGGCTATTACCGCACACCGGAAGACAGGCGCGACTGGACCGCGATCCGGGTGAAGCAGGATGCCTGCGCCCAATATATGCGCGTGCTGGACGCCGAGCTTTCGGACCGGCCCTATCTCTCCGGCGACCGGCTGGGGCTGGCCGACATCCCGGCGGGGGCCTGCCTGTTCCGCTATTTCGGCATGGGGCTGGACTATCCCGAGGTGCCGAATGTCCAGGCCTGGTTCGCCCGGCTTCAGGAGCGCCCGGCCTACCGGGCGCATGTCATGCTGCCCTTCGATAACCTCTACGGACGGCTGGCGTTCTAGCCCGGCACGCATCGCCACGCTACCATAGGTGGTGGAGCAACCGGGTATGGCCGCAAAATACCGCTGGATTGCCGGGGGCGCTGCTGGCATTCTCTTGCCCGCCCTGTCCGGGCGTTGCGCAAAGGGTTCCGCATGCCACCCTACAACAGTGTGATCGCAGCACTTTCCGCGTTCTACATCACCGTTCTGGCGCTCGCCTTCTGGAATCTCGGCCTGCATGTCTATGCGACGCTGGCCGGCTATGACGCCATATTCGATGGCGATGCCCCCTTCATCCTGCTGTTCGGCAGCTATCTGCGACCGTTCGATCTGGAAGGCATGGCGATCCGCGACGCGGTGATTGCCACCACCGGTTTCGTGATTGCCGTCACCGCGCTGTTCGTCGTCGTCATGGTGATGCTGGCGCAGCTCGCCCACCGGCGGCGGCGGCTGATGGTGCTGGGCCAGCTGAACATCGTGCGGCCGGGTAGCCCACTGATCGTGCCGCTGGGCGACGAGGCCGAACCGGACCGGGTCTATCAACTGGAGATCGACCTCGAAGTGCCGCGCCCCGGCCATACGCAGATGGTGCGCGACCTGCTGCCCGATCTGCGCCCCGCTCTTGAGGGCGAGCTTTCCGCCCTGGCGCAGGGCCGGCTCGTGCAGCTGACCAAGGGCGAGGTGGAAGTCTTCCTGACGGCGACGGCGCAGGAAATCTCCGACGGCATGATCAACCGGGTGCGGGTGCGCCGGGCGAATTTCGTGATCGCGCCGGAACTGGCGGCGAGCCGGGCGAAGGCGCAGGAAAATGCGGCGGCCGCCGAGTCCGCCGAGAGCGGCGCTCTGGCCGGGGCGATCCCCGCCATGCCCATCCCCGGGGCACTATCGGGCGTGGCGGCGGCCGAAAGCCCGTCGAGCGCGGCCGCATAACGGCCTTAAGCCTGTAAGGCGCCTTGACTCTTTGCGACCCGGCCTCATTATCAGGAAGCGCGGAAATGCGGATTTCTGCCCTTCGACATGGATACGGAAAGCGATGAGCGCAGGCTGGAAGATTCTGGCGGGGCTGCTGGTACTGGCTGCCGCGGGCGGCGGGGTGGCCTATCATCTGAAGGCTGAGCGGTCCGCCGCGATAGCCCAAAGTGCGAATGGCCAGACCGCAAAACCCGCGCCGCAGCAGAATGCCGGCCCGCCAGTCGAGGTCGCCGAGGTGACCGTCGATACGGTGCGTACGGAAATCACTGCCGTCGGCTCGCTGCTGCCGAACGAGGCGGTGACGATCCAGCCGGAAATCTCTGGCCGAATCTCGCGCATCCTGTTCCAGGATGTGCAGCGCGTTGAGCGCGGCGCTCCGCTGGTCGAGCTGGACAAGGATATCCTCCAGGCCGAACTCGCCCAGGCGCAGGCCAACCTGTCGCTTTCCAAGGCTAATTACGACCGGGCCGACACGCTGCTGAAGCAGGGTACAGGCACGGTGCGCGCCCGCGACGAGGCGGTTGCCCGGCTGCGCTCCGACGAGGCCGGTGTCGATCTCGCCAAGGCGCGGCTGGACAAGGCGACGATCCGCGCGCCCTTCTCCGGCGTGCTGGGTCTGCGCAGCATCAGCCTCGGCCGTTATGTGACGCCGGCTGATACTATTGTAACCTTGCAGCAGATCGATCCGCTGAAGGCGGAATTCCGGGTGCCGGAGGTCTATCTGACGGCGGTTCGCGTCGGCCAGAAGATCGAGATGACCGCCGACGCGCTGGCCGGCCAGAGCTTCACCGGCGAAATCTACGCCATCGACCCGCAGGTCGATGTGAATGGCCGCTCGCTGCGCATCCGCGCGCTGGTGCCCAACCCCGATCTCGCCCTGTCGCCCGGCCTGTTCATCCGCCTGACCATCATTGCCGAGACCCGGCCGGATGCCGTGCTGGTGCCGGAATCCTCGGTCACGCCGGTCGGTCAGAAGCGCTTCGTCTATCGACTGGTCGAGGATAAGGCGGTGCTGACCGAGGTGCAGCTTGGCGAGCGCCGGCCCGGCCTGGTCGAGGTGCTGTCCGGGCTGAAGCCGAAGGATGTCGTGGTCGTCGCCGGGCAGCTCCGGCTGCGCGATGGCATCAAGGTCGATGTGGTCGGTCGTGGCGCGCCGGTCGCCGGCACTGGCCGCACCGCCCCCGGCAGCTAAGGGGAGCGGCCCTTGAACCTGTTCGAGCTTTGCGTCAGGCGTCCGGTCTTCGCGACCGTCATGAGCCTGATGATCCTGCTGGTCGGCATGGTCAGCTACGACCGTCTGCCGGTCCGCGAATATCCCAACATCGACGAGCCTGTCGTCTCCGTGCGTACCGATTATCTGGGCGCCAGCGCGGAGATCATCGAATCGCAGGTGACGCAGGTGCTGGAAAGCTCGATTTCCGGCATCGAGGGCATCGAGACCATCATCTCCCGGAGCCGGCAGGAACGCTCCGACATCACCATCCGCTTCCGCCTCGGCACCGACCCGGATGTCGCGGCCAGCGACGTGCGCGACCGGGTGAGCCGCGTGCGCGGCCGCCTGCCGGAGGAGATCGAGGAGCCGGTGATCTCCAAGGTGGAGGCCGACGCCTCGCCGATCCTGTTCGTCGGCTTCTCCGCGCCGGGCCGCTCCTCCATGGAGCTGACGGACTATGCCGACCGCTTCTTCGTGGACCGGCTGCAGACCCTGCCGGGTCTCGCCGAGGTGCGCATCTATGGCGAGCGTCGCTTCTCCATGCGGGTGTGGATCGACCGCGCCAAGCTGGCCGGCTACAATCTGACCGTCCAGGATGTCGAGAACGCGCTGCGCCAGCAGAATGTGGAAATTCCGTCCGGGCGCATCGAGAGTCTCAGCCGTGAATTCACCGTGCTGTCGCGCACCAACCTGGTGACGCCGGAGCAGTTCGAGAACATCGTGCTGAAGGAGGCGAACGGCTTCCAGGTGAAGCTGCGCGATGTCGGCCGTGCCGAGCTGGGGCCGGCCGATAACCGCCGCGTCTCGCGCTATAATGGCGTGAATTCGCTGACGCTGGGCATCGTGAAGCAGGCGACCGCCAACCCGCTGGAAGTCTCCAAGGCGGTGCGCGCCGAACTGCCGAAGATCGTCGCCGACCTGCCGCCCGACATGCAGGCGGAAGTGGCCTTCGACACCTCGGTCTTCATCGAGCGGTCGATCGACAATGTGTTCACCACCATCATCGAGGCGGTGGTGCTGGTCGTGCTGGTGATCTTCTTCTTCCTGCGCAGCCTGCGCGCCACCATCATCCCGATGGTCACCATCCCGGTCTCGCTGATCGGCGCCTTCATCTTCATGTTTGCCATGGGCTTCAGCATCAACACGCTGACCCTGCTGGCGATGGTGCTGGCCATCGGCCTGGTGGTGGACGACGCCATCGTCGTGCTGGAAAACGTCCACCGCCATCTGGAGATGGGCAAGACGCCGTTCGGCGCCGCCATCGTCGGCACCAAGGAGATCGCCTTCGCGGTCATCGCCATGACGATGACGCTGGCCGCCGTGTTCACGCCGGTGGCCTTCGCCGAGGGCCGCACCGGCCGGCTGTTCATCGAGTTCGCGCTGGCGCTGGCGGGTGCCGTTGTCGTGTCGGGCTTCGTCGCGCTGACGCTGACGCCGATGATGTGCTCCAAGATGCTGAAGGCGCACGAATCGC
>NZ_JAKUSO010000031.1:0-39741 GCF_022449305.1 Oceanibaculum sp.
GCCCTCAGCATCCGGCCGCCCACGGCGTGCTGCGCCTGGTGCTGGAGATGGACGGCGAGGTCATCGAGCGTGCCGATCCGCATATCGGCCTGCTGCATCGCGGCACCGAGAAGCTGATCGAGTACAAGACCTACCTGCAGGCGGTGCCGTATTTCGACCGGCTGGATTACGTCTCGCCGATGTGCCAGGAGCATGCCTATGCGCTGGCGGTCGAGAAGCTGCTGGGCATCACGGTGCCGGCGCGTGGCCAGTATATCCGCGTGCTCTATGCCGAGATCACCCGCATCCTGAACCACCTTCTGAACATCACCACCTTCGCGCTCGATGTCGGTGCCATGACGCCGCTGCTCTGGGGCTTCGAGGAGCGCGAGAAGCTGATGGAGTTCTATGAGCGGGTTTGCGGCGCGCGCCTGCATTCGGCCTATTTCCGGCCGGGCGGCGTGCATCAGGACCTGCCGGCGGGCCTGGCCGACGATATCCTGGCCTGGACCGAGACCTTCCCGAAGGTCATTGACGATATCGAGAGCCTGCTGACCGAGAACCGCATCTTCAAGCAGCGCACCGTGGATATCGGCATCATGTCGGCAGAGGAGGCGCAGGCCTGGGGCTTTTCCGGCCCGTCGCTGCGTGCTTCGAACGTGCCGTGGGACCTGCGTAAGTCGCAACCCTACGACGCCTATGCCGACATGGATTTCGACGTGGTGATCGGCAAGACGGGCGACTGCTACGCGCGCTATCTGGTACGCATGGCGGAGATGCGTGAAAGCCTGAAGATCATGCGCCAGGCCATTGAAAAAATGCCGGAAGGCCCAGTCAAGACGACCGACCGGAAGGTGGCACCGCCGAAGCGTGGCGAGATGAAGCAGTCGATGGAAGCGCTGATCCATCACTTCAAGCTCTATACCGAGGGCTATCACGTGCCGGCGGGCGAGACCTACACGGCGGTCGAGGCGCCGAAGGGCGAGTTCGGCGTGTATCTGGTGGCCGATGGCAGCAACCGGCCGTACCGCTGCCACATCCGCGCGCCGGGGTTCCCGTTCCTGGCCGCCATGGACTACATGTGCAAGGGACACATGCTGGCCGATTCCGTCGCGGTCCTGGGATCGCTCGACATCGTTTTCGGGGAGATCGACCGATGAGCGCCGCGCCAACCGCCACGGTGCAGCAGCCCGACAGCTTCTCCTTCACCAAGGAGAACATGGCGCAGGTCAAGAAGATCATCGCCAAGTATCCAGAAGGCCGCCAGCTTTCTGCCGTTCTGCCCCTGCTCGACCTGGCGCAGCGCCAGAACGACAACTGGGTGCCGCAGGCAGCGATGGAGCATATCGCGGAGATCCTGGGCGTGGCGCCGATGCGGGTGATGGAGGTCGCGACCTTCTACACCATGTTCCATCTGGTGCCGGTCGGGACCTACCACCTGCAGCTCTGCACCACCACGCCGTGCTGGCTGCGCGGTTCCGACGATGTGGTGGAGACCTGCCGCCGGAAGCTGGGGATCGATTTCGGCGAGGTGACGGCGGACGGCAAGTTCTCGATGGTCGAGGTCGAATGCCTGGGGGCCTGCGCCAACGCGCCGATCCTGCAGGTGAACGACGATTTCTACGAGGACATGACCGCCGAGACGACGGAGAAGCTGCTCGATCAGCTGTCGCGCGGCGAGGTGCCGCCGGCAGGGCCGATGAATGGCCGCCAGTTCTCGGCGCCGGAAGGCGGTCCGACCACGCTTCTGGAAATGAAGCCAGCGAAGAAGGCCGGCAAGAAGAAGGCCGATACTTCGGATAGCGATGAGGCGAGTGTCTGATGCTGAAGGACGAAGATCGCATCTTCACCAACCTGTACGGTCAGGAAAGCTGGCAGCTGGCGGCTGCCCGCAAGCGCGGCGACTGGGATCAGACCAAGGATTTCATCGCCAAGGGCCGTGACTGGATCATCGACCAGGTGAAGGAATCGGGGCTGCGCGGCCGCGGCGGCGCCGGCTTCCCGACCGGCCTGAAATGGTCCTTCATGCCCAAGGAGATCGGGCCGCGCCCGCATTACCTGGTCATCAACGCCGACGAATCGGAGCCCGGCACCTGCAAGGACCGGGAGATCATGCGCCACGATCCGCAGAAGCTGATCGAGGGTGCCCTGATCGCCAGCTTCGCGATGGGCGCGCATACCGCCTACATCTATATCCGCGGCGAGTTCTACAACGAGGCGATGCGCCTGCAGGCCGCCATTGACGAGGCCTATGACGCCGGCCTTTTGGGCAAGAATGCTGCCGGCTCCGGCTGGGATTTTGACCTGTACCTGCATCGCGGTGCCGGCGCCTATATCTGCGGCGAGGAAACCGCGCTGATCGAGAGCCTGGAAGGCAAGAAGGGCATGCCGCGCCTGAAGCCGCCGTTCCCGGCGGCGGTCGGCCTCTATGGCTGCCCCTCGACGGTGAACAATGTCGAGAGCATCGCCGTGGTGCCGACCATCCTGCGGCGCGGCGCCTCCTGGTTCTCCGGACTGGGCCGGCCGAAGAATACCGGCACCAAGCTGTTCTGCATTTCCGGCCATGTGAACAAGCCGTGCAATGTGGAAGAGGAGATGGGCATTCCGCTGCGCGAGCTGCTGGAAAAGCATGCCGGCGGCGTGCGCGGCGGCTGGGACAATCTGCTGGCGGTCATCCCCGGCGGTTCCTCCGTGCCGGTGCTGCCGGCCGAGCAGTGCGACGAGCTGTTCATGGATTTCGACACGCTGCGCGAGAAGCGCTCCGGCCTCGGCACGGCGGCGGTCATCGTCATGGACAAGTCCACCGACATCGTGAAGGCCATCGCCCGCCTGTCCTACTTCTACAAGCATGAGAGCTGCGGCCAGTGCACGCCGTGCCGCGAGGGCACGGGCTGGATGTGGCGCGTCATGGAGCGCATGGTGCGCGGCGAGGCGGATATCGGCGAGATCGACATGCTGGAAGACGTCACCAAGCAGGTTGAGGGGCACACGATCTGCGCGCTGGGCGACGCCGCGGCGTGGCCGATCCAGGGGCTGATCCGGCATTTCCGGCCGGAGATGGAACGGCGTATCCATGCGCGCAAGGGCGGCGTTTCCGCCCGGGCCGCCGAGTAGGATAGGGGTAGGGGAATATCCATGCCGAAACTGATCGTCGACGGCATCGAAGTCGAGGTCCCTGCCGGGGCCACCGTGCTGCAGGCCTGCGAAGTGGCCGGCAAGGAAGTGCCGCGCTTCTGTTATCACGAGCGCCTGTCCATCGCCGGCAATTGCCGCATGTGCCTGGTGGAGATGGAGAAGGCACCGAAGCCCATCGCTTCCTGCGCCTTTCCGGCCGCTGACGGCATGGTCATCAAGACCGATACGCCAGTTGTGCAGAAGGCGCGCAACGGCGTCATGGAATTCCTGCTGGCGAACCATCCGCTGGACTGCCCGATCTGCGATCAGGGCGGCGAATGCGACCTGCAGGACCAGGCGATGGCCTATGGCCTGGGCGACAGCCGCTATCACGAGAACAAGCGCGCGGTCACCGACAAGCATATGGGCCCGCTGATCAAGACGATCATGACGCGCTGCATCCATTGCACGCGCTGCATCCGTTTCGCCAGCGAGGTGGCGGGCGTGGACGATCTGGGCGCCGTCTATCGCGGCGAGAACATGCAGATCACCACCTACCTCGAAAAGGCGCTGGCCTCTGAGCTGTCGGCCAATGTGATCGATCTGTGCCCGGTCGGTGCGCTGACCTCGCGGCCCTATGCCTTCGTGGCGCGCCCGTGGGAGCTGAAGAAGACCGAGACCGTCGATGTGATGGACGCGGTCGGCTCCGCGATCCGGGTGGACAGCCGCGGCTCCGAGGTCCTGCGCGTGTTGCCGCGCCTGAACGAGGATGTGAACGAGGAGTGGATTTCCGACAAGACGCGCTATGCCTGCGACGGGCTGAAGCGCCAGCGTCTGGATACGCCCTATGTCCGCGTGAATGGCAAGCTGCAGCCGGCGAGCTGGGACGAGGCGCTGCTGGCGGTTGCCGACCGGATGCGCGCGACCCCGGCCACCAAGCTGGCGGCGATTGCCGGCGATACGGTCGATGCCGAATCCATGTATGCGCTGAAGGGCATCATGACGGCGCTTGGGGCTGCCAGCCTGGATTGCCGCCAGGATGGCACGAAGCTGACTGCGGGCCCGCGCGCCGGCTACCTGTTCAATACCGGCATCGCCGGCATCGAGCAGGCGGATGCGATCCTGCTGCTCGGCACCAACCCGCGCACCGAGGCACCGATCCTGAATGCGCGCATTCGCAAGCGCTGGCTGGCTGGCGGTCTGAAGGTGGCTTCCATCGGCGCGCCGGCGGACCTGACCTACAAGGCTGAGTTCCTGGGCGACAGCCCGGCCATCCTGTCGGAGTCCGTCTCCGGCAAGCTCGCCTGCGCCAAGGTGGTGAAGCGGGCGGATCGTCCGTTGATCGTGGTCGGGCTGGGGGCGCGGACCCGCGCCGACGGCGCTGCGATCCTGGCGGCCGCACGGGAAATCGCCGAGAAGCTGAACATGGTCCGCGAGGACTGGAACGGCTTCAACGTGCTGCACACGGCCGCCGCACGCGTTGCCGGCCTCGATCTCGGCTTCGTGCCGGGCGAAGGCGGCAGGGATGTCGCCGGCATCCTGGAAGGCGCTGAGAAGGGTGCGATCGAGACGGTCTATCTGCTGGCCGCCGACGAGATCGACACCGACAGGCTGAAGAACGCCTTCGTGATCTATCAGGGCCATCATGGCGACCGTGGCGCGCATGTCGCCGACGTGATCCTGCCGGGCGCGGCCTATACCGAGAAGGAAGGCCTCTACGCCAATACCGAGGGGCGGGTGCAGCTTGGCAAGATGGCGGCCTTCCCGCCGGGCGAGGCGCGCGAGGACTGGAAGATCCTGCGCGCCCTGTCGGAGCGGCTGGGCAAGACCCTGCCCTACAACTCGCTGATCGAGCTGCGCCAGAAGCTGGTGGCGGATCATCCGGTCTTCGCCCGGGTGGAACATGCCGAGGCTGGCGAGTGGGGCGCGTTCGGTGCCGCCGGCAGCATCGAGGATACGGCCATCGCCTATCCGATCCGGAATTTCTACATGACGGACCCGGTCAGCCGCGCCTCGGCGACGATGGCGAAGTGCACCGAGGCCTTCGTGCTGAAGAATGCGGGCGACGAGCAGGGGATGACGGGGACCCATGGTTGAGTTCTGGGACGGCTATGTACTGCCGCTGATCATCATTCTGGCGCAGATCCTGGCCATCGTGGTGCCGCTGCTGGTGGCCGTGGCCTATCTGACGCTGGCTGAACGCAAGGTGATCGCCGGCATGCAGCTGCGCACCGGCCCGGCCAAGGTCGGCCCGTTCGGCCTGCTGCAGCCGCTGGCCGACGGGCTGAAGCTGTTCGCCAAGGAGACGATCCTGCCGGCGGGCGCCAACCGTGTCGTCTTCATCATGGCGCCGATGCTGACTTTTATCCTCGCGATGGTGGCCTGGGCTGTGATCCCGGTTGGCGACGGCATGGTGATCGCCGACATCAATGTCGGCATCCTGTACCTGTTCGCGATCTCCTCGCTGGGCGTGTACGGCATCATTATGGCCGGCTGGGCGTCGAACTCGAAATACCCGTTCCTGGGCGCGCTGCGCTCGGCGGCGCAGATGGTCTCCTACGAGGTGTCCATCGGCTTCGTCATCATCACCGTGCTGCTGTGCGTCGGGTCGCTGAACCTGTCGGACATCGTGCGCGCGCAGGAGACGGTGTGGTTCGCCATCCCGCTGCTGCCGATGTTCGTGATCTTCTTCGTGTCCGCGCTGGCGGAGACCAACCGCGCGCCGTTCGACCTGCCGGAAGGCGAGTCGGAGCTGGTGGCCGGCTATTTCGTCGAATATTCGTCGATGAGCTTCGCGCTGTTCTTCCTCGGAGAATACGCGAACATGATCCTGATGAGCGCGATGACCACCATCCTGTTCCTGGGTGGGTGGCTGCCGCCGTTCGACATCGCGCCGTTCAACTGGGTGCCGGGGCCGATCTGGTTCGTGCTGAAGATCTGCGCGGTGCTGTTCGTGTTCCTGTGGGTGCGCGCGACGTTCCCGCGCTACCGCTACGACCAGCTGATGCGTCTCGGCTGGAAGGTGTTCCTGCCGTTCTCGCTGCTCTGGGTGGTGCTGACGGCGGGTGTTCTGGTGGCCTTCGACTGGCTGCCGAAGTGAGGCTTGTCATCCGGCAGGTGGCGACTATGGTAGGCGCCGCCGGACCGGGGGGTGATTTGGGGTTCGAGGGGCAGACCCGGCTACGGGCTGCCCGCCAAGGAAGGGATTTGAGGGACGGACTGCATGGCGTTCATTGATCGAAATGCCCGCGCGCTGCTCCTGACGGAGCTGGTCTCCGGCATGGCCTTGACCTTGAAGTATTTCTTCAAGCCCAAGGTGACGCTGAACTATCCCTATGAGAAGGGGCCGATCAGCCCGCGCTTCCGGGGCGAGCATGCGCTGCGCCGCTATCCGAACGGCGAGGAGCGCTGCATCGCGTGCAAGCTGTGCGAGGCGATCTGCCCGGCGCAGGCCATCACCATCGAGGCGGAACCGCGCGAGGATGGCAGCCGGCGCACCACGCGCTACGACATCGACATGACGAAGTGCATCTATTGCGGCTTCTGCCAGGAAGCCTGCCCGGTGGATGCCATCGTCGAGGGACCGAATTTCGAGTTCGCGACCGAGACCCGCGAGGAGCTGTTCTACAACAAGGACAAGCTGCTTGCGAACGGCGACCGCTGGGAAGCCGAGATCGCGGCGAACCTGACCGTGGACGCGCCTTACCGCTGAGGACGCGGCCGTCGGGACGGCATGGGGTTTTGACTGAGGGAGGGGCGGCCATGTTCGGCCGCATCCGGGGGCACCAATCGAGGGCTTGATGATTATCCAGGCGCTAGTCTTCTATCTGTTTGCGGGGATTACCGTGGCGTCGGCCGTCATGGTCATCGCCTCGCGCAATCCCGTGCACTCCGTGCTCTATCTCATCCTGGCCTTCTTCAATGCCGCCGGGCTGTTCGTGCTGATCGGGGCGGAATTCCTGGCGATGATCCTGGTCGTCGTCTATGTCGGTGCGGTCGCGGTGCTGTTCCTGTTCGTGGTCATGATGCTGGACATCAACTTCGTGCGGATGCGCGAAGGCTTCCTGCAGTACCTGCCAATCGGCGGGCTGATCGGCGTGATCCTGCTGGTCGAACTGGGGCTGATCTTCGGGACCTGGATCATGGCGCCGGAGATGACACAGCTGTCGGCGCTGCCGACACCGGCCATGACCGAGGTCAGCAACACCGAGGCCATCGGCCAGGTCATGTATACGAAATATGTCTATCTGTTCCAGGCATCGGGTCTGGTGCTGCTGATCGCGATGATCGGCGCCATCGTGCTGACGATGCGCCAGCGCGAGGGCGTGCGCAAACAGTCCATCGCCGAGCAGAACGCGCGCCGCCCCGAGGATGTGGTGGCGACCGTGAAGGTGCCGACCGGCGGGGGAGTGTAAGCGCCATGGAAATCGGACTGTCCCATTACCTCACGCTGGCGGCGATCCTGTTCACGCTGGGTATCTTCGGCATCTTCGTGAACCGGAAGAACGTCATCATCATCCTGATGTCGATCGAACTGATGCTGCTGGCGGTGAACATCAACCTGGTCGCCTTCTCCAGCTTCATGGGCGATCTGGTCGGCCAGATCTTCGCCATGCTGGTGCTGACGGTCGCGGCGGCGGAGGCGGCCATCGGCCTTGCCATCCTGGTCGTGTTCTTCCGCAACCGCGGCTCGATCGAAGTCGAAGACGTCAACATGATGAAGGGCTGATCCGGGATGTTTGCCGCAATCGTCTTCCTGCCCCTCCTGGGCGCCATCATCGCGGGCTTCTTCGGCCGTATCATCGGTGACCGCGCGGCGCAGCTCGTCACCTGCGCGCTGATGCTGGTGTCGATGGCGCTGTCCATCGTCGTGTTCATCGACGTGGCACTGGGCGGCAATGCCCGGACGGTGGAGCTGTTCACCTGGTTCCAGTCCGGCGCGATGGACGTCAGCTGGGCGCTGCGCGTCGATACGCTGACCGCGGTCATGCTGATCGTCGTCACCGTGGTGTCGTCGATGGTGCATGTCTATTCCATCGGCTACATGTCGCATGATCATTCGATCCCGCGCTTCATGGCCTATCTGTCGCTGTTCACCTTCTTCATGCTGATGCTGGTGACGGCCGACAATCTGGTGCAGATGTTCTTCGGCTGGGAAGGCGTGGGCCTTGCCTCCTACCTGCTGATCGGCTTCTGGTACCACAAGGATTCCGCCAACGACGCCTCCATCAAGGCGTTCCTGGTGAACCGCGTTGGCGATTTCGGCTTCATGCTGGGCATCTTCGGCTGCTTCCTGCTGTTCGACACGGTGGTGTTCGACGAGCTGTTCCAGGCCGCTCCCGGCGCCGTCGGTCAGAAGATCAACTTCCTGGGCATGCAGCTTGATGCGCTGACCACGGTCTGCCTGCTGCTGTTCGTCGGCGCGATGGGCAAGTCGGCGCAGTTCATCCTGCACACCTGGCTGCCGGACGCGATGGAGGGCCCGACGCCGGTCTCCGCGCTGATCCATGCCGCGACGATGGTGACCGCCGGCGTGTTCATGGTGTCGCGCCTGTCGCCGATGTTCGAATACGCCCCGATGGCGCTGGAGGTGGTGACCTTCCTCGGCGCGATCACGGCGATCTTCGCGGCGACCGTGGGCCTGACGCAGACCGACATCAAGCGGGTGATCGCCTATTCGACCTGTTCGCAGCTCGGCTACATGTTCTTCGCCATCGGCGTGTCGGCCTATTCGGCGGCGATCTTCCACCTGATGACGCACGCCTTCTTCAAGGCGCTGCTGTTCCTCGGCGCCGGCTCGGTCATCCATGCGATGTCGAACGAGCAGGACATGCGCAAGATGGGCGGCATCTGGAAGCTGATCCCGCTGACCTACGGGCTGATGTGGATCGGCTCGCTGGCGCTGGCCGGCGTGCCCTTCTTCGCCGGCTTCTATTCCAAGGACATGATCCTAGAATCGGCTTTTGCGGCGGGCACGCCCATTGGGCATTTCGCCTTCTGGCTGGGCATTGCGGCGGCCGTGCTGACCGCGTTCTATTCCTGGCGCCTGCTGCTGTTGACCTTCCACGGCAAGCCGCGTGCCGACCATCACACGATGGAGCATGTGCACGAATCGCCGAAGGTGATGACGATCCCGCTGATCGTGCTGGCCATCGGTGCCATCTTCGCCGGCTTTGTAGGCTATGAATCCTTCGTCGGCGATGGCCGCGAGGCGTTCTGGGGTGCCTCCATTTTCGTGATGGAAGGCCGCGACGTGATCGAGGCCGCGCACCATGTGCCGCTGTGGGTGAAGCTGCTGCCCATCCTGGCCGGTGTGGTCGGCATCGGCGGTGCCTATTACGTCTATATGCTGCGTCCGGGCACGGCGGAAGCCGTGGCCAACCAGTGGCGGCCGCTGTACCTGTTCCTGCTGAACAAATGGTACATCGACGAGCTGTACGACTTCCTGTTCGTGCGCCCGGTGCGCTGGATCGGCCGCGTACTGTGGAAGCAGGGCGACGGCAGGATCATTGACGGTTTCGGCCCTGACGGCGTGGCGCTGACCACACGCCTGCTGGCCCAGCGCACGGCGCTGCTGCAGTCGGGATATCTCTATCACTATGCATTCGCCATGCTGATCGGCGTGGTGGTGCTGGTGACCTGGTACGTGTTCTCTCGGATGGCCTGACCCATGACCAGTAGCTGGCCCTTGCTCTCGCTCGTCACCTTCCTGCCGCTGGTGGGCGCGCTGTTCATCCTGGCGACCCGCGGCGAGGCCGAGGTGGTGGCCCGCAATGCCCGCAACATGGCACTGTGGACCTCTCTCATCACCTTTGCCCTGTCGCTGATGATCTGGGCGGAGTTCGACAGCTCCACCGCCGATTTCCAGCTGGTCGAGAAGGTCGCCTGGATGCCGGAATTCGGCATCGGCTACCATATGGGCGTCGATGGCATCTCGATGTTCTTCGTGCTGCTGTCCACGCTGCTGACGCCGATCTGCGTGCTGGCAAGCTGGGATTCGGTCAAGACCCGCGTGAAGGAGTACATGATCGCCTTCCTCGTCCTGGAGACGATGATGGTCGGCATGTTCTGCGCGCTGGACCTGGTGCTGTTCTACATCTTCTTCGAGGCTGTGCTGATCCCGATGTTCATCATCATCGGGGTGTGGGGCGGGGCGCGCCGCGTCTATGCCGCCTTCAAGTTCTTCCTCTACACGCTGCTCGGCTCCGTGCTGATGCTGCTGGCCATCCTGGCGATGTATTTCGATGCCGGCACGACCGACATCCCGACGCTGATGGCGCACGGCTTCCCGGCGGGCATGCAGCACTGGCTGTGGCTGGCCTTCTTCGCCTCGTTCGCGGTGAAGGTGCCGATGTGGCCGGTGCACACTTGGCTGCCGGATGCCCATGTCGAGGCGCCAACGGCGGGCTCCGTGATCCTGGCTGGCGTGCTGCTGAAGATGGGCGGCTACGGCTTCATCCGCTTCAGCCTGCCGATGATGCCGGAAGCCAGCGAGTTCTTCGCGCCGCTGGTGTTCGCGCTGTCCATCGTCGCGGTGATCTACACCTCGCTGGTGGCGCTGGCGCAGGAGGATATGAAGAAGCTGATCGCCTATTCGTCGGTCGCCCATATGGGCTTCGTGACCATCGGCATCTTCACCGCCACCATGCAGGGGCTGCAGGGCGCGATCTTCCAGATGCTGAGCCATGGCATCGTCTCTGGCGCGCTGTTCCTGTGCGTCGGCGTGGTCTATGACCGGCTGCACACCCGCGAGATCGCGCGCTATGGCGGCCTCGTCCACAACATGCCGCGCTATGCGCTGGTGTTCATGGTGTTCATGCTGGCCTCAGTCGGCCTGCCGGGCACCAGCGGCTTCGTCGGCGAGTTCCTGGTGCTGACCGGCGCCTTCATGACCAACAGCTGGATCGCCTTCCTGGCGGCCACCGGCGTGGTGCTGGGCGCGGCCTACATGCTCTACCTCTACCGGCGTGTCGTGTTCGGCGTGCTGGACAAGGACGATGTGAAGGCGATGCTGGACCTTAACTGGCGCGAGAAGGCGATGTTCGCGCCGCTGATCGTGCTGGTGCTGTGGATGGGCATCTACCCCTCGACCTTCCTGGACGTCATGGCGGTGTCGGTCGAGAATCTGATCCAGAATTACGAGACGGCGCTGGCTGCCGGCCAGGCGACCTCCGTGGCGGTACGGTAAGGGACGGGGCAAACGGACATGCAAGACACAACCCTTGTGCTCGGAAGCCTCGTGCTCGGACCGGCAATCCCGGAAATCTTCCTGGCCTGCGCCGGCATGGCGCTGCTGCTGCTGGGCGTGTTCCAGGGCAACCGGTCGCTGCGCAGCCTGTCCTGGCTGACCGTGGCCAGCTTCGCCGTCACCGCGGTGCTGCTCTATATCTTCGCCGGCTGGGGCGGCAAGGTCATCGCCTTCGAGGGGATGTTCGTCGCCGATTCCTTCGCGCTGTTCGCCAAGCTGTTCATCCTGCTGGGCTCGGCGGTCGCGGTCATCCTGTCGATGGATTATCTGGAGCGCGAGAACGCGGCGCGCTTCGAATATCCGGTGGTGATCCTGTTCGCCACGGTCGGCATGATGATGATGGTGTCGGCGAACAATCTGATGTCGCTCTATGTCGGCCTCGAACTGCAGAGCCTGTCGCTCTATATCGCGGCAGCCTTCCGGCGCGATTCGCTGCGCTCCACCGAGGCAGGCCTGAAATATTTCGTCCTGGGGGCATTGTCCTCGGGCATGCTGCTCTATGGCAGCTCGATGATCTATGGCTTCACCGGCAGCACCGATTTCGCGGTTCTGGCGCAGGCGCTGGGCGGCGAGCCGTCGGTTGGCCTGATCGTCGGCATCGTGTTCCTGTCGGCTGGCCTTGCCTTCAAGGTCTCCGCTGTGCCGTTCCACATGTGGACGCCGGACGTCTATGAGGGCGCACCGACCCCGGTGACCGCGCTGTTCGCCTCCGCGCCGAAATTCGCCGCCATCGCGCTGTTCTGCCGGGTGATGGTGGAGCCTTTTGGCGAGATCGCCAGCCAGTGGCAGCAGATCATCGTGCTGATCTCCATCGGCTCCATGGTGTTGGGCGCGCTGGCCGCCATCATGCAGACCAACATCAAGCGCCTGATGGCCTACAGCTCCATCGGTCATATGGGCTATGCGCTGGTCGGCCTGGCCGCCAGCAGCGAGGTCGGCGTGCGCGGCGTGCTGATCTACATGGCGATCTATCTGGTGATGAATGTCGGCACCTTCGCCGTCATCCTGTGCATGCGCCAGCAGGGCCGTCTGGTGGAGAACATCTCTGACCTGGCGGGCCTGTCCCGCACCCATCCGATGATGGCGGTCGCCCTGACCATCTTCATGTTCTCCATGGCGGGTATTCCGCCGCTGGCCGGCTTCTTCGGCAAGCTGTACGTGTTCCTGGCCGCCATCGAGGCCGGCCTGTACATCCTCGCCGTCATCGGCGTGGTCAGCAGCGTCGTTGGCGCCTTCTACTATCTGCGCATCGTGAAGGTGATGTATTTCGACGAGCCGGTTGAGGAGCTGGACAGCCCGGTCCGCCGTGAACTCGGTACGGTGATCGCAGTCAGCGGCCTGTTCACCCTGCTGTTTTTCCTGTGGCCGGCGCCGATCCTGAACGGGGCCGCACAGGCGGCGGCGGCGCTCTTCCCGGGATGATCGAGGCTGGTCCGCGCTTCGAGGTCGTCGCCCTCGGCAGCGTCGGCAGCACGAATGACGAGGCGCATGCCCTTGCCCGGCAGGGGGCGGCTGACCGCACGGCGGTGACAGCCGAGGAGCAGCTGGGGGGCAGGGGGCGGCGCGGCCGTGCCTGGGCATCGCCGCCGGGCAATCTCTATCTCTCCGCGATACTGCGGCCTTCCTGCCCGGCGGGACAGGCGGCCCAGCTGTCCTTCATCGCCGCGCTGGCGGTTCGCGATCTGGTGCGCCGGTTCCTGCCCGACAACGTGCCGGTAGCGGTGAAATGGCCGAACGATGTGCTGGTGGACGGGCTGAAGATTTCCGGCATCCTGCTGGAAACAGGCCCGGTCAGCGGCGGCGATGTCGAATATCTGAACCACGGCAAGGGCATCAATCTCGCGCATTACCCGACGGACTCGGAGCGCCCGGCAACCAGCCTCGCAGCCCAGGGAGCGGACCCCGGCGTTCTGGCGGCCCGTGACGCCCTGTTGCAGGCGCTCGGCCATTGGGACAGCCTGTGGCGGACGCATGGCTTCGCGGCGATCCGCGAGGAATGGCTGCGCGATGCCATCGGCCTTGGCGCGCCGATCCAGGTGCGGCTGCCGGACAGCACCCTTGAGGGCGTGTTTGCCGATCTCGACGGGGACGGGGCGTTGCTGCTGCAACAGCCGGACGGGCGGCGCCGGATCACCGCCGGCGACGTCTTCCTGGCGCGGTAGGAGGGGGAGCGGACATGCTGCTGGCCATCAACTCCAACAACACCAACGTGAAGTTCGCGCTGTATGATGATGACCGGGAGATCGGCTCCTGGCGCATCGGCACCGATGCCAAGCGCACGGCGGACGAATATGCGATCTGGCTGATCCAGCTGATGGCGCTGAAAGGCAAGACGCCCGCCGATGTGACGGAATGCCTCATCGCCTCCGTCGTGCCGGACACGCTTTATAACCTTCGGCAGCTTTGCCGCGCCTATTTCGGGCGCGATGCGCTGGTCTATGGCGACGCCTCGGTGAAGAAGGGCACGGTCGCCAAGGTGGACCGGCCGGAAGAAGTTGGCGCCGACCGTCTGGTCAATACGGTCGCGGCGCACCATTTCTACGGTGGTCCCGCCATCGTTGTCGATTTCGGCACCGCCACGACCTTCGACGTGGTCGATGCCGACGGCAATTATTGCGGCGGGGTCATCGCGCCGGGCATCAACCTTTCGATCGAGGCGTTGCGCATGGCAGCAGCCCTGTTGCCGCGCGTTGCGGTGCGCCGGCCGGAGAAGGTGATTGGCTCGACCACGGTTGGCTGTTTCGAGTCCGGCATCTTCTGGGGCTACATCTCGCTGATTGAGGGGCTTGTGGCGCGTATCCGTGACGAATTCGGCCAGCCCATGAAGGTTATCGCGACCGGCGGGCTGGTACCGGTCTTCGCCGATGCGACCGGCATCTTCGACATTCTCGACCAGGACCTGACGATGAAGGGCATGGTCATTGTGAACCGCTTGAACAGACAGGCATGACGAAAAAACAGAAGAAGAACGCCGCCGCGCCGGTCAATGGCGCGGCCCTGAAGAGTGCGGCCCGTAATGGTGTCGTCACCGATTATCTCGATCCAGACGACGAGGGGCTGTACTTCCTGCCGCTTGGCGGCGCCGGCGAGATCGGCATGAACCTCAACCTCTACCGCCACAAGGGTCAGTGGCTGATGGTCGATTGCGGCGTGACCTTCGGCGACGATTCGATGCCGGGGATCGAGGTCATCACGCCGGACCCGACTTTCATCGTCGAGCATGTGGACGAGCTGTGCGGCCTGATCCTGACCCACGCGCATGAGGATCATCTGGGGGCGGTGCCCTATCTCTGGCAACGTTTGCGCTGCCCGATCTACGCCACGCCTTTCACCGCCTCCGTGCTGCGCCGCAAGCTGGAGGACACCGACTTCGGCAAGCAGGTGCCGGTGCATGTCGTGCCCATGTCCGGCAGCTTCGAGGTCGGGCCGTTCGAGATCGAGCTGATCACCCTGACCCATTCGATCCCGGAGCCGAACGCGCTGGTGATCCGCGCCGGCGAGGCCGGGCCGGTGGTGCATACCGGCGACTGGAAATTCGACCCCGACCCGCTGGTCGGCCCGACCTCCGACGAGGCGCGCCTGCGCGACCTGGGCGAGGAGGGGGTGCTGGCGATGATCGGCGATTCCACCAACGTCTTCCGCGAAGGCGAGGCGGGATCAGAGGCCGATGTGCGCCGGAACCTGATCGAGATGGTGGGGCGCTTCAAGAACCGAGTCGCGGTTGCCT
Organism: Oceanibaculum sp.; assembly: GCF_022449305.1. Taxonomy (NCBI): domain Bacteria; kingdom Pseudomonadati; phylum Pseudomonadota; class Alphaproteobacteria; order Rhodospirillales; family Oceanibaculaceae; genus Oceanibaculum; species Oceanibaculum sp. The sequence goes on from NZ_JAKUSO010000031.1 coordinate 15,069, forward strand.
GTTTTGCCTCGAATGTGGCGCGGCTGGAGACCATGGCGAAGGTGGCCGAGGCAAATGGCCGTCATCCGGCGCTGATCGGACGCTCCCTGTGGCGCATGAATTCGGCGGCGAAGGAGAATGGCTATCTGAAGGGCATCGAGTTCCTGAGCGAGCACGATGCGGGCTTCCTGCCGCGCGACAAGGTGCTGCTGATCTGCACCGGCAGCCAAGGCGAACCGCGTGCCGCGCTGTCCCGCATCGTCGGCGACAGCCACCCGCACATCACGCTGGAAGGCGGGGATACGGTGATCTTCTCCTCGCGGGTGATTCCGGGGAACGAGAAATCCATCGCCCGGGTGCAGAACGCGCTGATCCGCCGCGGCATCGAGGTGGTGACGGCGAAGAATGACGATATCCACGTCTCTGGCCATCCGGCGCGCGGCGAGCTGGTGCGCATGTACCAGCATGTGCGCCCGCAGATCGCCATTCCGGTGCATGGCGAGAGCCGCCATCTGATCGAGCATGCAAGGCTGGCGCGCGACTGCCAGGTGCCGGAAGCGCTGGTCGTCGCCAATGGCGATGTCATCCGGCTCTATCCGGGGCCGGCGGAGCGGGTGGACGAGGTCTATAACGGCCGCCTTGCGCTAGACGGCAAGCGGCTGGTGCGGCTGGGCGACCCGGTGCTGCGGGACCGCCACCGCCTGATGCACAGTGGTGCTGTGACGCTGACGCTGGTGCTGGACAAGGCCGGGCGGCTGCGCAGCGACCCTGTCGGCAGCTTCCATGGTGTGCTGGAGGTCGATGATCCGGCCTGCGACGATATCCTGGATTTGGCGGCCGATACGGTCGAGGCGATGCAGTCGGGCGCGCGGCGCGACGATGCGTCGGTGGCCGAGGCGGTGCGGATCGCGGTGCGCCGGGCGCTGAACGAGGAGCTGGGGCGCAAGCCGGTGACCGATGTGCATGTGGTCAGGCTGAACTAGCGGACCTATCATCGGATCATGAGACAAGACGGAAGCAACGCATGATCGGCCGGCTGAACCATGTCGCCATTGTCGTGCCCGATCTGGCGGCGGCGGCGGAGAGCTATCGCGGCATCCTTGGGGCCGAGGTTTCCGAGCCTCTCGATATGCCGGAACATGGTGTGACCACGGTGTTCGTCACGCTGCCGAACACCAAGATCGAGCTGCTGCATCCGCTGGGGGAGGGCTCCCCGATCAGCACCTTCCTGGAGCGGCATCCGTCGGGCGGCATGCATCATCTGTGTTATGAGGTCGCGGATATCTACGCCGCGCGGGACCGCCTGGCGGAGGCTGGGCTGAGGGTTCTGGGCGATGGCGAGCCGAGGATCGGCGCCCATGGCAAGCCGGTGCTGTTCCTGCATCCGAAGGATATGCACGGCACGCTGGTCGAAATCGAGCAGGCTTGAGGAAACGGGAATGTACTGGACATCGGGAATCGTCGTTTACGTCATCGCCTGGTGGATCGTCTTCTTCATGATGCTGCCGGTCGGCGTGAAGACGCCGGACAAGCCGGAGACGGGGCATGCCGCCAGCGCACCGGTGAAGCCGATGCTGGTGCGCAAGGCGCTGATCACTAGCGTCATCGCCGCGGTGATCTGGGCCGTGGTCTACTGGATCGTATCGTCCGACTTCTATTCCTTCCGGCAATAGGGAGCTTAAGGGCGATGTCAGGCTATTGCGACAGCGCGCCGGGGCACCCGGTCCATGCCAGCTATCACGATACGGAATACGGTTTCCCCGTCAGTGACGACAAGGTGCTGTTCGAGCGGCTGGCGCTGGAGATCATGCAGGCAGGATTGTCCTGGGAAATCACGCTGAAGAAGCGGCCGTCCCTGTTCGCTGCCTTCGAGGGCTTCGATCCGGCGGTCGTTACCCGCTATGGCGAGGCTGAGCGGACGCGCCTGCTGGCCGATGCCGGCATCATCCGCAACCGGCTGAAGATCGATGCCATCATCCATAATGCCGGCATTATCTGCGGCATGCAGGATAGCCATGGCTCGTTCGGCGGCTGGCTCGATACACACCACCCGCTGGACAAGGCGGGGTGGGTGAAGCTGTTCAAGAAGACCTTCCGCTTCACCGGCGGCGAGATTGTCGGCGAGTTCCTGATGAGCACCGGCTATCTGCCCGGCGCGCACCGGGATAACTGCCCGATTCAGGCGCTGATCCTGGCGGCAAATCCGCCCTGGAAGTGTCAGTCGCGATAGAGTCGCATTATCGAGTGCGTATTATTTAGGCAAACGGCGATCACAATCTTCGCAAATGCCAAAACTGCCAGCAAAATAGGCAAAAAATAATGGCAAGAGCGGGTTTGCTCTTGCCATAGTGCAATGCACAATTCATATTTTTTCTCAGGTCGTTTGAGGCTGTTATGGCCTCTCGACCGACGCCTGGTGGCGATTCCTCCCTAAACTTGGGCCGTGCCGCTTAACAGCGGCGCGGTCTTTTTTTGTGCCGCTCAGGCTACAAAATAGATTTCACTGAGTCATCAACTTTCTGCATGTTAGATGCAAATGCCAGACAGTGGAATTTCGTCCATGCGGTTTGCCCTTTCAAATCTCCTCACTTCCGGCGCTGCCATCGGGCTGATGCTTGCGGCCGGTCCGGCCATGGCGACGGAGATCATGGTTCAGGGAGATGTCTGCTCCGGCGCTGTCCAGCACCGGCCGGATGCAGGCGTGGCCTATCAGCCTGGCGTCGATGCCTATGGCCGGAAGGTGGCCCCGGCGGATCTGTCCGGCGGCAGCGCCATCCGGATTCCCGATACCATTGCCATCGACATAACGGTCGAGCTGCAGAAGCGCTATGGCCTGCCATCCGATTCCAGGCTGTTCAAGCCCGAGGCGCGCATCGGCACGCTGGAGGTGGATCGTGATGGCGCCATGCGCTTCAATGGTGAGCCTGTGAGCAGGGACGAGGCGCTCGCGGTTCAGGCGGCCTGCCGCGCCGCGCTGGGCCTGCCACCGCTGCCGCTGCCCAAGCCGGCGAAATAAAAAGGGCGGCCCCACAAGGCCGCCCTTTCCACTAGCTATGCCGGAAGGCTTACATGAAGGCCTGCAGGCCGGTCTGGGCGCGGCCCAGGATCAGCGCATGCACGTCATGGGTGCCTTCGTAGGTGTTCACCGCCTCCAGGTTCATCACATGGCGGATGACGTGATATTCGTCGGAAACGCCATTGCCGCCATGCATGTCGCGGGCGACGCGGGCGATGTCCAGCGACTTGCCGCAATTGTTGCGCTTCAGCAGCGAGATCATCTCCGGCGCGGCGCGGCCCTCATCCATCAGGCGGCCCAGGCGCAGACAGGAATGCAGGCCCAGCGTGATCTCGGTCTGCATGTCGGCCAGCTTCTTCTGGACCAGCTGGTTGGCGGCCAGCGGCCGGCCGAACTGCTTGCGGTCCAGCGTGTACTGGCGGGCGGCGTGCCAGCAGAACTCGGCGGCGCCCAGCGCGCCCCAGGCAATGCCGTAGCGCGCCTTGTTCAGGCAACCGAACGGGCCCTTCAGCCCCTCGACATTCGGCAGCAAATTCTCTTCCGGCACGAACACCTCGTCCATCACGATCTCGCCGGTGATGGAGGCACGTAGGCTGAACTTGCCCTCGATCTTTGGGGCCGACAGGCCCTTCATGCCTTTTTCCAGGATGAAGCCGCGGATCACGCCATCCTCGGTCTTGCCCCAGACCACGAAGACGTCGGCGATCGGGGAATTGGTGATCCACATCTTCGCGCCCGAGATGACATAACCGCCATCGACCTTCTTGGCGCGGGTCTTCATGCTGCCAGGATCGGAGCCGTGATCCGGCTCTGTCAGGCCGAAACAGCCGACCCATTCGCCGGTCGCCAGCTTCGGCAGGTACTTCTGGCGCTGCGCCTCGCTGCCATAGGCATGGATCGGATGCATGACCAGGCTGGACTGCACGCTCATCGCCGAGCGATAGCCGGAATCGACACGCTCGACCTCGCGGGCGACCAGGCCGTAGCAGACATAGTTCACGCCGGCACAGCCATAGCCATCGATGGTGGAGCCGAGGAAGCCCTGTTCGCCCAGCTCGTTCATGATCTCGCGGTGGAAGACCTCGTGGCGGAAGGCTTCCTGCACACGGGTCATCAGCTTTTCTTCGCAGAAGGCGCGCGCGGCGTCCTGCACCATGCGCTCATCCTCGGTCAGCGCATCGTCGAGAAGCAGCGGATCTTCCCAGGAGAAGCTGGGGCGATGCGCCTTGCCGGCGGCGGGTTTCATGGCGGTGGCGGCCTGCGCGGTCATGGTCGTTACTCCGGTAGCTCGAAAGGACCGTTGAAATGCGGAACAGAGTTGTTCACCAAACGAACATAGCGTGCAACCCCGGAATCTCCATATATATGGTTGGGTTGCGGCAAAACGCCATGAAGCGCGCGTGCCGAGGGCGGAAAACTGGGATATATTGGTCGCCCGCTTTTGACGGATTGACCTGACGGGATCGCATGAAGACCGGCTTCGACGAGAACAGCGTGATCATCGAATTTTATTCGGTAGGCGCCTATGTGAAGGTCAGCGCCATCGATCCCAGGACTCTGGTCGAGGTCTCCATCGTGGGCGACCCGCAGCGGGGCGAGGCGGCCCTCCGTCACGCCGTGCTGCGCAAGCTGCGCTTCGTCATGGAAAAAAGGGAAAAAGGGGGGCGGGGCGGCCTCGTCGTCTGAGAGCCGGTTTGCCAGCATGCGGAGCCGTCTGCACATGACGCTTGCCCCTTGGCGCTGTTGCCACTTAAGGCTGACATGCCCCCTGATCACCCGCGCTTGGACGGGCCTGGCGGGTTATCTGTAACGCTGCAAGCAGGCAATCAGGCGCTGGCGCGTCGTCCCCGGCTGCCGCTCTTGCCGAGACCAATCTTCTTGGCGAAGGCGGAGCGCTGCTTGGCATAGCTCGGCGCCACCATCGGATAGTCAGCCGGCAGGTTCCATTTCGCCCGGTATTCGTCCGGCGTCATGTTGTAGTTGGTGCGCAGGTGACGTTTCAGCATCTTCAGCTTCTTGCCGTCTTCCAGGCAGATAATGTAGTCGTCACCGATGGACTTCCGGATGGCCACTGCCGGCTTTAACGGCTCGGCCGGCATTTCGCCATTCCGGTCGCTGAGGGCGCGCAACGAACTGTATACTGTGCCGATGATCTCGGACACTTGCGCGGCGGGCAGAGGGTTATTGCGCAGATAAGCAGCCACGACTTCGCTTGTCATTTTCAGAAGTTCGTTTGCCGTGACGCTTTCTGGCGCGGTCTCTGGGTTCATCTCCACATCCATCGTTAAGTTTTGTAAAATTTGATATTTATACGTTCCATATAGTCTATGTCAATTGCGATGCGCAATAATCAAATTGAAATTTTCTCAAAGCGAGCATGCAGTGCTTTAAGAATAAAAATCACAGTCAGGAATCTGGTTAATAAAGGTTAAAAATTACTCTACAGACAATATTCTTCACCTAGTCATTTGTAGGCGTTGCCTCCTGTGGCAAGGGGGCCGCGTGATTTTTTCGCGATAATGCCTCCCGCGCCTGCGCATGGCCCATTCCTGAATAGTCCTTGTGGTGGACTGGCAGGGATGCCGGACATATGGTAGTGTCCATCGCATATAGGCGCGGCAATCCTTTGGTTTGGGTGTGCCGCGAATTCGACACGGACCTGTAAAGACATTCATGACCGAGACCATCGCGATTGCATCCGACCATGCCGGCTTCGCGCTGAAAGGCGTTCTGAAGCTTGAGCTGGAGTCCCTGGGATATGCGCCGCTCGACCTGGGGACCGACGATACCGCCTCGGTCGATTATCCTGACTATGCCGAAAAGCTGGCGCAGGCGATCAAGGCGGGGAAGGCTTCACGTGGCATCCTGGTCTGCGGTACCGGTATCGGCATCAGCATTGCGGCCAATCGCCACCGGGAAATCCGGGCGGCGCTGTGCCAGGATGTGACCACCGCCCGGCTGTCGCGCGAGCATAATGACGCGAATGTTCTGGTCCTTGGCGGGCGCATCGTGGGCGAGGAAGTGGCCAAGGGTTGCCTGAAGGCATTCCTTGAAACACCCTTTGCCGGCGGCCGCCATGAAGGGCGGGTTGCCAAGCTCGCGAAACCATAGGTTACAAGGCTGGACAAGCCGCCCTGCCGGCGGCTATGCCCTCACTCCCGATCCTTTGATTCAAGGTTGCCGCCTCGATGACTTCTTCCAAGCCTATTGCTTCCCGCCCGCTGAGTCATGACCGGTTTTTCGAGGCCTCGCTGGGCGAAGCCGATGCCGAGCTGAAGGCCGCCATCCAGGATGAGCTTCATCGCCAGCAGGAACAGATCGAGCTGATCGCCTCTGAAAACATCGTCTCCCGCGCGGTGCTGGAAGCACAGGGCTCGGTGCTGACGAACAAATATGCCGAAGGCTATCCGGGCAAGCGCTATTACGGCGGCTGCGAGTTCGTCGATGTCGCCGAGACCCTGGCGATCGAGCGGGCGAAGAAGCTGTTCAACTGCAAATTCGTCAATGTGCAGCCGCATTCCGGTGCGCAGGCCAACCAGGCAGTTATGCTGGCGCTGGCGAAGCCCGGGGACACCATCATGGGCCTGTCGCTGGCGGCCGGTGGCCATCTGACGCATGGGGCGGCACCCAACCTGTCCGGCAAGTGGTTCAACGCCGTGCAGTATGGCGTGCGCCGCCAGGATGGCCTGATCGACTATGATGTGGTCGAGGAGATGGCGAAGGAGCACAAGCCGAAGATCATCATCACCGGCGGCTCGGCCTATCCGCGCACCATCGATTTCAAGCGCTTCCGGGAAATCGCCGATTCGGTCGGCGCGATCTTCTGGGTGGATATGGCGCATTTCGCCGGACTGGTGGCCGGCGGCGTTTATGCCGATCCGCTGCCGCATGCCCATGTGGTGACCACCACTACGCACAAGACGCTGCGCGGCCCGCGCGGCGGCATGATCCTCTCGAACGACGAGGATCTGGGCAAGAAGATCAATTCCGCGGTTTTCCCCGGCCTGCAGGGCGGTCCGCTGATGCATGTCATCGCCGCCAAGGCGGTGGCCTTCGGTGAGGCGCTGAAGCCGGAATTCAAGGATTACGCCCGCGCTGTGGTGGAGAACGCCAAGGTGCTGTCCGCCACGCTGGTTGAGCGCGGCCTCGACATCGTCTCGGGCGGCACCGACAGCCATGTGGTGCTGGTCGATCTGCGCCCGAAGAAGCTGACCGGCAACATCGCCGAACAGGCGTTGGAGCGTGCCGGCATCACCTGCAACAAGAATGGTGTGCCGTTCGATCCGGAAAAGCCGATGGTGACCTCGGGCGTGCGCCTGGGCTCGCCGGCGGCGACCACGCGCGGCTTCGGCACGGCGGAGTTCCGCCAGGTCGGCGAGATGATTGGCGATGTGCTGGACGGGCTCGCCGCCAACGGGGCAGACAATACGGCGGGCGAGAACGCAGTACGTGGGCGCGTGAAGGAGCTGTGCGCGCGGTTCCCGATCTATTCGAATTTGGGGTAGGCGAGGCGAGCCGGGTCCGGAACCTGGCCGTTAAACAGGGGGAGTAGGGGGCAATGCGCTGTCCGTTCTGCGGGAATGACGACACGCAAGTGAAGGATTCTCGGCCCACCGAGGATAATTCCGCGATCCGGCGCCGGCGCTTCTGCCCGGAATGCGGGTCGCGCTTCACGACATTCGAGCGGGTGCAGCTGCGTGATCTGGTGGTGGTGAAGCGCAACGGAAAGCGGGCCCCCTTCGATCGCGACAAGCTGGCTCGGTCGCTGCAGATCGCGCTGCGCAAGCGGCCGGTGGAGAATGAGCGGCTGGAGCGCGTGGTGAACTCTATCGTGCGGCGGCTGGAAAGCTCCGGCGAGACCGAAATCCCGGCGGCGCAGATCGGCCTGCTGGTGATGGAGTCGCTGCGCAACCTCGATCCCGTGGCCTATGTCCGCTATGCCTCTGTGTATAAAAACTTCCGTGAAGCCAAGGACTTCGAGGAGTTTGTTGGCAAGATCGATCAGGATATGGAGCCGGTCGAGGATTGACCGATCTGGTCCATATGCGTGCCGCCCTGTCCCTTGCCGAGCGCGGTCTGGGACAGGTGGCACCGAATCCGGCGGTCGGCTGCGTCCTTGTCTCCTCTGATGGCCAAATCGTCGGGCGTGGCTGGACCCAGCCAGGCGGCCGGCCGCATGCCGAGACCGAGGCGCTGCGCCGTGCCGGGCCGCTGGCAAAAGGGGCCACGGCTTATGTCACGCTGGAGCCCTGTTCCCATCACGGCAAGACCCCGCCCTGCGCCGATGCGCTGGTCGCGGCCGGCATCGCCCGGGCAGTGGTGGCGCTGGAGGATTCCGAGCCCAGGGTCTCCGGGCGCGGCATTGCCCGCCTGCGCGACGCCGGTATTGCCGTGGAGGTCGGCCTGTGCGCGGATGAGGCCCGCCGGCTGAATGAGGGGTTCTTCCTGAAGGTGGAGCAGGGGCGGCCGCTGGTGACGGTTAAGCTCGCCAGCTCGCTTGACGGCAATATCGCGACCCACAGCGGCGACAGCAAATGGATTACCGGGCCGGAGGCCCGCCGTCACGCCCATCTGCTGCGCGCCACCCATGATGCCATTCTTGTCGGCAGCAACACGGCGCTGTCCGATGATCCCGAACTCACCTGCCGCCTGCCGGGACTTGCCGGCCGGTCCCCGGTCCGCATCGTGGCGGATGGCCGGCTGCGGCTGCCCCTGACCAGCCGGCTGGTGGCGACGGCATCCCAGGTGCCGACCTGGCTGTGCACGCGGGAGGGGAACGATCCGTCGCGGCTTGATGCTTACCGCGATCTCGGGCTGGAGGTGATCGAGCTGCCGGGCGACGGAGACAATCCGCTTGATGTCGCGGCACTGGCGCAGGCGCTTGGTGCGCGCGGGATCACAAGGCTGCTGGTCGAAGGCGGTGGTGCGGTCATTGCGGCCCTGCTGCAGCGTGACCTGATCGACCGGCTGGTCTGGTTCCGGGCCGGCCTCGCCATCGGGGGTGACGGTGTGCCGGCGATCGGCGGACTGGGTCTGCAACGCGTGGCGGACGCCCCGGATTTCGTGCGCACCGATGCGGTTCCGGTCGGCGCGGACATGATGGAGTGCTACGCGCGCAACCCCATCCCGCGCGCTTAAACGTTGCCAGCGCGGCAACTGCGCCATATATCAGCGGTACTATGACGTTCTCAGGGCGGGGTGAAACTCCCCACCGGCGGTAAGCAGGCTGGTCCTGCAAAGCCCGCGAGCGCCCGACCGCAAGGCCGGGGTCAGCAGATCCGGTGAGATGCCGGAGCCGACGGTTAAAGTCCGGATGGAAGAGAACGGGCATCGCCTGAACGGCCTCGCGCTTTCGCGAGGGCCGCCGATTCCCGCTTTCGCCCCGAGTGCGCGCTGACCTGTAGTGCAAAGGAAGCCGCCATGGATCAGGGGCCGATCCCGAACCCTGCCGCCGCCCATCGACCGGATGGGACTGCCTGATGTTCACCGGCATCGTCACCGATATCGGCCGTGTAGCCGATCTGCGCGTGGAAGGCGATACGGTCCTGACCATCGAGACAGCCTATGCGCCGGATAGCATCGATCTCGGCGCCTCCATCGCCTGCTCGGGCGTCTGCCTGACGGTCACGGAGAAGGGACAGGGCGAGGGCGGCAACTGGTTCCGCGTCGCCGCCTCGGCGGAAACCCTGTCGAAGACAACGCTGGCCGGCTGGCAGGTTGGCACGCGCATCAATCTGGAGCGCGCGCTGCGGCTGGGTGACGAGCTGGGCGGCCATCTGATGCTGGGGCATGTCGATGGCATCGCACGGCTGGTCTCTGTCACGCCGGAAGGCGACAGCTACCGGCTGGTCGTGCAGGCGCCGGCGGATCTCGCGCGCTATGTGGCGCCCAAGGGCTCGGTCTGCCTCGACGGCATCTCGCTGACTGTGAATGCGGTCGAGGACAGGCCGGATGGCATGGCGCATTTCGGCATCAACATCGTGGGCCATACCTGGACCCACACCACCCTGGCCGACCGCCGCCCCGGCGATGGGCTGAACATGGAAATCGACGTGCTCGCGCGCTATGTCGCGCGGCTTACGGCAAGGGATTGAGCGATCATGGATACCAAGGATCTGCGCCGCACCACCTATCACGAGGCGCTCGCCTCCATTGAGGAGATCATCGAGGACGCCCGCAACGGCAAGATGTTCATCCTGATCGACGACGAGGATCGGGAGAATGAGGGCGATCTGGTGATCCCGGCGTCGATGGCGACGCCCGAGGCGGTGAATTTCATGGCGAAGTTCGGCCGTGGCCTCATCTGCCTCGCGATGACGCGGGAACGGATCGACGAGCTGGGGCTGCCGCTGATGCCACGCAAGCACACCTCCCGGCACGAGACCGCCTTCACCGTCTCCATCGAGGCGAAGGACGGGGTGACGACCGGCATTTCCGCCGCCGACCGGGCGCGGACCATCGCGGTGGCCATCGACCCGGCCTGCGGCCGCGACGAGATCGTCACGCCGGGCCATGTCTTCCCGCTGGTGGCGCGCGAGGGCGGCGTGCTGGTGCGCGCCGGCCATACCGAGGCCGCCGTTGATATCGCTCGCATGGCCGGGCTGCTGCCGGCCGGCGTGATCTGCGAGATCATGAACGATGACGGCACCATGGCGCGGCTGCCCGACCTGATCCAGTTCGCGCAGTTTCATGGGCTGAAGGTCGGCACCATCGCCGACCTGATCGCGCATCGCCGGCGCACCGAGAGCATCGTGCGGCGCAGCCTGGAAAGCCAGATCGAGACGCTGCATGGCGGCGCGTTCCGCATGGTGCTCTATGTGAACAAGGCGACCTATGCCGAACATATCGCGCTGGTGAAGGGCGATATCTCGACGCCGGAGCCGGTGCTGGTGCGCATGCATGCGCTAAATGTGCTGGACGATGTGCTGGGCGACCGGGGCAGCGGCAAGGGTGGCCAGCTGCAGGCCGCGATGGCGCAGATCGCCGAGGCCGGGCGCGGCGTCGTCGTGCTGATCCGCGAACCCAGCGCCACTGCCCTGTCCGATACGGTGCGCGCGCGTCTGGAGCATGAAAGTGCCGGCGGCGAGCTGCGCGATTATGGCGTCGGCGCGCAGATCCTGCTCGACCTCGGTATCCGGGACATGATCCTGTTGTCGAACAGTCAGAAGAACATCGTCGGTCTAGACGGTTATGGCCTCAGCATCGTAGAACGCCGGCCGATATCCAACGCAACGGAAAAGGGCGCCTGAGCCAATGACGCATGTGCTGATCGTGGAGGCACGGTTCTATGAGGACCTGGCCGACGAGCTTGTGAAGGGGGCAATGGCGGCGCTGGACGTGGCCGGCGTCACCTATGACCGTATCGCCGTGCCGGGCGCCTTCGAGATTCCGGCCGCCATCGCCTATGCCGCGCAGGGCGATAAATATGCCGGCTATGTCGCGCTCGGCTGTGTGATTCGCGGCGAGACCACGCATTATGACTATGTCTGTGGTGAAAGCGCGCGCGGGTTGCAGAATCTGGCGATCCAGCAGCGCCTGGCGATCGGCTATGGCATTCTGACCTGCGAGAATGGCGACCAGGCCTGGGCGCGGGCCAGCGTGACGAAGAAGAACAAGGGTAAGGACGCTGCGGAGGCGTGCCTGGCGATGATCGGCCTGAAACAGCGCTTTGGGGTGTCGTGAGGATGACGGCGGGTAAGGGCAAGCCCAGGGCGGGAGCGACCGCCAAGTCGCGCGGGCGGTCGGTCGCGCGCCTGCAGGCGGTGCAGATCCTCTACCGCATCGAGATGACGGACGAGCCGCCGCAGACCGCCCTGCCGGACTTTCTTGCCAGCGCCTCGGCCGGCGAGGTGGAGGGCGAGGCGCTCAGCCAGGCCGATGTCTCGCTGCTGAAGGAAATCGTCCATGGCGTGTTTCACCGGGCGGAAAAGGATATCGACCCCATCCTGACTGCCGTGCTGCCGGCGGATTGGCCGCTGGACCGGCTGGAAGCGGTGATGCGCGCGATCCTCCGTGCCGCCGGCTTCGAGATGCTGGCAAAGGGCGATGTGCCGGCCCGCGTCGTCATCAACGAATATGTCGATCTGACGCATGCCTTTTTCGAGGGCAAGGAGCCTGGCTTCGTGAACGGCGTGCTGGACAAGATCGCGCGGACCTTGCGACCGGAGGAGTTCCAGACCTCGTGAGCGGCGCTCCCCCTCTCAACGAGTTTGGCCGTATCGCCCGCTATTTCGCGCCGCTGGCCCGGTCCGCGAAGGGGGCGTTCGGCCTGACCGACGATGCCGCGGTGTTCGACTGCGCGGCGGGGGAGGAGATTGTCGTCACCACGGATGCGATGGTGTCCGGGGTGCATTTCCTGCCGGACGATCCGCCCGATCTGGTGGCGCGCAAGACCCTCCGGGTCAATCTCTCCGACATTGCGGCGATGGGGGCGGTACCGTTCGGTTACACGCTGGTCACGGCGCTGCCGCGCGCGCTGGCCGGGCCGGCGGGTGAGGCCTGGCTGGAACGCTTCGCCGATGGCCTCAGGAGCGATCAGGAAGCCTTCGGCGTCACCCTGCTGGGCGGTGACAGCGTTTCCACGCCGGGGCCGCTGATGGTCTCGATAACCGTGCTGGGGCGCATCCCGAAAGGGCAGGCGGTGACGCGCGGCGGCGCGCGGGCCGGCGACCTGATCTTCCTCTCCGGCACGCTGGGCGATGGGGCGCTTGGGCTGCGCGTCCTGCAGGGCGGGCTTGCGGGCCTGTCACGCGAGCATCAGGAGTTCCTGGCCGACCGCTATCGCCTGCCGCGTCCTCGTGTCGGCCTTGGTCCCCGTCTGACCGGCCTCGCCAGCGCCATGCTGGATGTCTCCGACGGGCTGGTGGGCGACCTGAAGCATATTGCCGAGGTGTCCTCCGTGGCCGCTGAAATCCGCATTGACCGACTGCCCCTGTCGGCGGCGGCCTGGGCCGCCATCGAGCAGGACAAGTCGGTCGTCGAGGCCGTGCTGACCGGCGGGGACGATTACGAGCTGCTGTTCACGGCGCCGCCGTCGCGGCGCGAAGACGTCATCGCCGCCGCGGCTGAGGCCGGGGTACCGGTCGCGGAAATCGGCCGCATCCGGGCCGGCAAGCCGGGAGTGACGGTCCTCGACCTCGCGGGCGAGCCGATGACCCTGACCGCAGCCGGCTATGTTCACTTCTGATTTTTTTGCTTTTTTCGCGCAAGCAGCGATGATGCGCGCATGAAGATCGTCATCATCCTGGTTGTCCTGCTGGCCCTGATCGGCGGCGGCGGTTTCGCCGCCTGGACCTTCTTTCCGGATGTGGTGAAGCCGATGGTCGGCATCTATCCGGAAGGGCAGGAGCCGCCGCCACCGCCGCCGGAGACCGGGCTGGTGAACATCGATCCGCTGATCATGCCGATCTTCGAGGATGGCACCGTGCGCCGCTTCCTGGTGCTGGAACTGTCCTTCGAGGTGTTCCAGCCGAATGGCGCCCTGATCGTGAACAGCCAGTTGCCGCGCATCCAGAATGCCTTCCTGACCTATATCCTGTCGCTGCAGGCCAAGGGGCTGAACGACAAGCTGACCGATCTGCGCTTCCTGAAGGAGCGGCTGCTGCGGGTGACGACCGATGTGGTCGGGCCGGGCGTCGTGAATGACATCCTGCTGAAGAACGTGTTCGAGCGTCCCGTTTCCTGACAGCCAGACCCGGTGAACCGGCATAGCCAGCCCGGCGGATGGCGTGCTATGGCACTGGCAAGAATAAGGAATCGCTCAACCGGATCAATCCATGACCAGTGTTTCATCCTCGTCCTCGGCCGCCATGGGCGATCCGACACGCAAGAATGTCGTGATCCTGGCGCTGTGTCAGGCGCTGTCGATGACGGGCAGTTCGCTGGTGATGACCGTGTCCGCCATCGTCGGCACGATGATCGCCGCCGACAAGACGATGGCCACGCTGCCGCTGGCCTTCCAGATGACGGCGATGATGCTGACGACAATCCCGGCCTCCATGGCCATGAAGCGGTTTGGCCGGCGCGCCGGCTTCCTGTTCGGCATTCTGGTCGGCATTTGCGGTGCGCTGCTGGCGACCTTCGCGATCTTCGAGCGGAATTTCGCACTATTGTGTACGGCATCCTGCGTCATGGGCATCCAGATGGGGTTTGCCCAGTTCTACCGCTTTGCCGCGGCCGATACCGCGAAGCCCGATTTCAAGAGCAAGGCCATCTCCCTGGTGCTGGCGGGCGGCGTGATCGCGGCGGTGCTGGGGCCGAACCTGGCGAAATGGGCACGCGACCTGTTCGACCCTGTCATGTTCGCCGGCAGCTACGCCGCCATCGCCGTGCTGTGGCTGATCCCGCTGGTTCTGCTGTTTTTCATCGATATTCCCCGTCCCAGCGTCGAGGAGCGCAAGCAGAGCGGCCGGCCGCTGGTCATCATCATGCGCCAGCCGGTGTTCCTGGTGGCCATCGTCAGCGCCATCGTTGCCTATGCCATGATGAATATGGTGATGACCTCGACGCCGCTCGCCATGCTGGCCTGCGGGCTGGAGTTCGAGGATGCCGCCTTCGTCATCCAATGGCACGTTCTGGGCATGTACGCGCCGGCCTTCTTCACCGGCTCGCTGATCGCGCGCTTCGGCGTGCTGAACATTATGCTGGCCGGTGCGGTGCTGATGCTGGGCTGCGTGGCGGTCAATCTGAGCGGCCAGGACATTACCCGCTTCTGGCTGGCGCTGGTACTGCTGGGGGTGGGCTGGAACTTCCTGTTCGTCGGGGCGACGACGCTGCTGACCGAAACCTATGTGCCGGCGGAAAAGGCCAAGGTGCAGGCGGCGAACGATTTCCTCGTTTTCGGCTCTGTGTCGATCTCCGCATTCTCGTCGGGCATGCTGCAGAATGCTTTCGGATGGGATGTTGTGAACACGATGGCGATGCCTTTCCTTGTGGTCGCCTTGTGCATGGTCGCGTGGTTGCGTTTCCTGCGCCCTGAACATACCGCCAATTCATAACCTATTGCTTGTTAACCCCTTCCTTTATTTGCCTGTTCTGTTAGGCTTCGCCGCGTAAGCGGGAGGATGCGCGGGGCGTTCCAGCCTCCGCAGCCAGAATAAAGGATAAGGCGGTACGGCCCTCTTCTGGCCGGCCGACGCAACAAGGGGCTCACATTCATGTCGGGTTTATACTTATTCGTCGTTGCCTGCGGCGCGGTCGCGCTGCTCTACGGGCTTTACGCATCGCGCGGCGTGCTGGCGGCCAGCGCCGGTTCCGCGCGGATGCAGGAAATTGCGGGGGCGATCCAGGAAGGCGCCAACGCCTATCTGAACCGCCAGTACAAGGCGATTGCCGTGGTTGGCGTCGTAGTGGCCGTCATCCTGGTTCTGACGCTGGGCGTCCTTAGTGCCGTCGGCTTCGTGATCGGTGCCGTGCTGTCCGGCGTTGCCGGCTATATCGGCATGAACGTCTCGGTGCGCGCCAATGTCCGCACCGCGGAGGCCGCTCGTCACGGCATGACCCCGGCGCTGGACATCGCCTTCAAGTCGGGGGCGATCACCGGCATGCTGGTGGTTGGTCTCGGCCTGCTGGGCGTTGCCGTCTATTATCTGATCCTGCTGCAGATGGGCACGCCGATCCGCGGCATCCTGGAGGCGCTGGTGGCCTTGAGCTTCGGCGCCTCGCTGATTTCCATCTTCGCCCGTCTGGGCGGCGGCATCTTCACCAAGGGTGCTGATGTCGGCGCTGACCTGGTCGGCAAGATCGAGGCCGGCATCCCCGAGGACGACCCCCGCAACCCGGCGGTGATCGCGGATAATGTCGGCGACAATGTCGGCGACTGCGCCGGCATGGCGGCTGACCTGTTCGAGACCTATGCCGTTACCGTTGTGGCCACCATGTTGCTGGCCGCGATCTTCTTCTCCCCGGCGCTGCAGCCGACCCTGATGGCCTATCCGCTGGTGATTGGCGCTGTCTGTATCCTGGGGTCGGTCGTCGGCACCTTCTTCGTGAAGCTGGGCGCCAGCAAGAAGATCATGGCGGCCCTGTACAAGGGGCTGATCGTCAGCGCGATCATCTCGGCCGGGCTGATCGTCGTCGCTACCGGCTATATGCTGGGCTTCTCCAACCCGATGGAGGCAGGATCCCGCACGGTCACCGGCGGAAATCTGCTGGTCTGCGCGATCACCGGCCAGGTGGTCACCGGCCTGATCGTCTGGATCACGGAATATTACACCGGCACCGAATACCGGCCGGTGCGCAGCGTCGCCAAGGCCTCCGAGACCGGCCACGCCACCAACATCATCCAGGGGCTTGCCGTTTCGATGGAGGCCTGTGCCCTGCCGGTGCTGGTGATCTGCGGCGGTATCCTGGTCTCTTACATCTCGGCCGGCCTGTTCGGCATTTCCATCGCCGCGACGACGATGCTGGCCCTGGCCGGTATGGTGGTGGCGCTGGATGCCTATGGCCCGGTAACCGACAATGCCGGCGGTATCGCGGAAATGGCCGAACTGCCGCCGGAAGTCCGTGAGGTGACGGACGCGCTGGATGCGGTTGGCAACACCACCAAGGCGGTGACCAAGGGCTATGCCATTGGCTCCGCCGGCCTGGCGGCCGTGGTGCTGTTCGCGGCCTATACCGAGGATCTGCGCCACTACTTCCCCAACCTCGATGTTCAGTTCCGGCTGCAGGACCCCTATGTGGTGATTGGCCTGTTCTTCGGCGGCCTGCTGCCCTACATGTTCGGCGCGATGGGCATGATGGCGGTCGGCCGCGCGGCGGGCGCCGTGGTGGTCGAGGTGCGCCGCCAGTTCCGTGAGATTACCGGCATCATGGAAGGCACCGCCAAGCCGGAATATGGCAATGCGGTCGATATGCTGACCAAGGCGGCGATCAAGGAGATGATCGTGCCGTCGCTGCTGCCGGTGCTGGCGCCGGTCTTCCTCTATGTGGTGATTGCCATGATCGGCGGGCAGGCAGCGGCCTTCACGGCGGTTGGCGCGATGCTGCTGGGCACCATCGTGACCGGCCTGTTCGTCGCCATCTCGATGACCTCGGGCGGCGGCGCGTGGGACAATGCCAAGAAGTATATCGAGGATGGCCATCACGGCGGCAAGGGCTCGGATGCCCATAAGGCCGCGGTGACCGGCGATACGGTCGGCGATCCCTACAAGGATACGGCCGGCCCGGCGGTGAACCCGATGATCAAGATCATCAACATCGTCGCCATCCTGCTGCTGGCCGCGCTGGCACACTGATAGCGCCAGCCTCTAAAGCGAAACGCCCCCGGATTTCCGGGGGCGTTTTTCGTTGTGTACCAGCTACTGCCGGGATCAGCGCCGGCCGATACCGCCGCTTGGCAGCGCACCGCGATTATCGGTAGCGTTGAACCGGCCGAGATTGCCGAACATCTGCTGCAGGAAGGTCATTTCGGCGCCCGCCGTGGGCGTGGTGCGCTGGACGAGCTGCACCTCATTGCCATTTTCCTTGTCCAGCCGGTCGATGCCGCTGACGACACCATTATTGTCGAAACGAATGATGACGACCTGCTGCTCCAGAACCTCCGGCGCGAAGAAGGCCAGCGTCTCGGTGCGCTTGCCGATGTAATACCAGCTCTCATTGTCGAACAGTGCCGTAGCCGAGGGCGAGCCGAGGGACTGCAGCACCTGCTCGCGACTGCTCTGGCCGATCTTCACAGTCTCCATGCGGTCGCTGTCGACCATATGGCCGCGGGTATCAACGATTGGCGCACAGCCGGCCATGGTGGCGGCCGTCAGGCCGCCGGCGAGGGCAAGGCCCAGGCAACGCTTGCCGGAAGCGCGAAGAATCGGAAGGGAACTGAGCTTGAACATCACGCCTGATCTGTTTGTCCATACCGCAGGCCCGAAGACAGCCCCCAAGGGCACTCTTGGCAAATTTGCCACGGCAGCTTGACCTGCAGGCCGGGTCACGCGATTTATAGGGCAGAAACTCGCACCGTCCTTCGCGGCTGTCAATCTTGCCGCTGGGAAATGGCCTGGCCGACACGAAACGAGTGTTCATGCCCTTCAGCAAGCTTTTCAGCAGGACCGCACGCCGGCGGTACAGCGCCGACAGCCTCTATCTGGCGCTGGTTGCTCTGGCGCGGGAACCACGCTTCTACACCGAGCTCGGCGTGCCGGACACGGTCGATGGCCGCTTCGAGATGTTGTCACTGTTCGTCTATCTGGCACTGCGCCGCCTGCGCCGCGAGGGCGAGGTAAGCGCGCGGTTCTCGCAAGAACTATTCGACACCATGTTCGCCGATATGGACCAGAGCCTACGCGAACTGGGGGCCGGCGACCTTGGCGTCGCACCGCGCATCAAGCGCATGGCCGAGGGGTTCTATGGCCGGATCGCCGCCTATGACAAGGCGCTGGAGGAGGGGAATGGCGGTGCGCTCGTCACCGCCCTGTCCCGCAACCTGTACGGCACGGTAAAGCCCGATGAGTCGGTGCTGGCACGCATGGCGGCCATTGTGCGCCAGCTGGATGGCCTCTTCGCCGGATTGCCGGCGGAGGCCCTGTACGCAGGCGAACCTCACGTGCCTCTGGCGCCTGTCCTTGATGGGCAGCCGGCGGCGGAAGGAGCAAGAATATGAGCGCGGAGCAGGCAAAGCCGGAATTTTCCCGGCCGGTTGCAGTCTCCAGGATCGGCAGCAACGGCCTGTCCATGGAAATCAAGGCGGAACCGCACGAGCGCGAGGCCCTGGCCCAGCGCCTCGACCTAATGTCGCTGGACCGGCTGGAGGCAACGCTTGCCTTCCGCGAGAAGGCGGATGGCGTCGTGCTGGAAGGCCATCTGACCGCCGAGCTGGCGCAACGCTGCGTGGTCAGCCTGCAGCCGGTGCCGGTCCGGATCGAGGAGGATTTCACGCAATATTTCTCCGAAAACGCGCCGAGCGATGCCGAGCTGATGCAGCGCGCGATGGAGGAGGGGCTGGATTTCTTCGCCGAAGCTGAGGATGAGGAGATTCCGGACCCCATCGTGAACGGTCGGATCGATGCCGGAGAGGCAGTTGTGCAGCAGCTGGCCATGCTTCTCGACCCGTATCCGCGCCTGCCGGACGCGGAATTGCCTGCGCGGCGGCGTGGCGTTACCCTGAATGGTGAGGATGAACCGCTGGCCAAAGCCAACCCCTTCGCGGAATTGGCGGGTAAAATTCAAAAATAACCCGTCATCTGCGCGAACGGCTTGCTGCGCGGCAGGTTTTTAGCTAAACAAGCGCGCTCCGCAGACTCGCGCGATAAGGCAAGTCTGCCATCCATCTTTGAATTGCTCAGAAAGTCGGACCCATGGCTGTTCCGAAGAAGAAAAAATCCAGTTCGAGCCGCAACATGCGCCGCTCGCACGATTCGATCACGGCGAAGCTCTCCAACGAGTGCCCGAACTGCGGCGAGCCGAAGCTGCCGCATCACGTCTGTTCGTCGTGCGGGTATTATAAGGGCCGTGAGGTTTCCGAGGCGGCCTAAGGCTTGCCGAACGGGAGGCTGATCCTTTGAGCGCTCGTGTCACGCTTTCCCTGGATGCCATGGGTGGCGACAAAGCGCCGGAAATGGTGATCCGGGGAGCGGAGATCGCGCTTGAGCGCCTTCCCGATCTCCGGTTTCTCATTTTTGGCCGGGAAGATGAGATTTCTCCTCTCATCCCGAAGAACAGCGCGCTTAGCAAGGCAGCGGAAATCCGCCATGCGCCCGATGTGGTCAGCGCCGATGTGAAGCCGTCTGTCGCCCTGCGCAACAGCCGCGATACCAGTATGCGCCAGGCCATTGAGGCGGTGCGCGACGGCAGTGCCGCCGGCATGGTCTCGGCCGGCAATACCGGCGCGCTGATGGCGCTGTCGAAGGTCGTGCTGCGCACGGTGCCCGGCATCGACCGTCCGGCGATCGCATCCTTTTTCCCGACGCGGCGCGGCGAAAGCGTGATGCTGGACCTTGGCGCCAACATCGATTGCGACGCCGCCAACCTGGTGCAGTTCGCCATCATGGGCGACGTCTTCGCGCGGGCCGTGCTGGGCATGCCGAAGCCGACCATTGGCCTGCTGAATGTCGGTGCCGAGGATCAGAAGGGCCATGAGCATATCCGCTCGGCGGCGGCAATCCTGCGGGCGACGACGCTTCCGCTCGACTTCCGTGGCTTCATCGAAGGCGACGATATCGGCGCCGGTACGGTCGATGTCATCGTCACCGACGGCTTTACCGGCAATGTTGCGCTGAAGACGGCGGAAGGCATGGCGAAGCTGGTCACCACCTTCCTGCGCGAAAGCTTCAAATCCTCGCTCATGGCCCGCATCGGCTATGTGATGAGCCGGACGGCCCTGAAGCGGCTGTCGCAACGCGTCGATCCACGGCGCTATAACGGCGCGATGTTCCTTGGGCTGAACGGGATCGTCGTGAAGAGCCATGGCGGCACGGACGAATTCGGCTTCGCCAACGCCATCGGCGTGGCCGCCGATCTGTGCCGTCAGGGTTTCATCGATCGCATCCGGGACGAGATCGGTAATCTGACCCGGGAACTGAACGAGAAAAAGGCGGCAGCGATATAATGATCTACCGGTCTCGTCTGGTCGGCTGGGGCGGCTTCCTGCCCGCGCGTGTCGTTACCAATGCCGAACTGGCCCAGCGCGTGGATACCACCGACGAGTGGATCGTGCAGCGCACCGGCATCCGCCAGCGCCATATTGCGGAAGAAGGCCAACTGACCTCGGACCTGGCGCTTGGCGCCGCCCGCAAGGCGATGGCGGTGGCCGGCAAGACGGCGGACGAAATCGACCTCGTCATCGTCGCGACGACGACCCCGGACGAAACCTTTCCAGCCACCGCGACCAAGGTGCAGGCA
Organism: Oceanibaculum sp.; assembly: GCF_022449305.1. Classification (NCBI taxonomy): domain Bacteria; kingdom Pseudomonadati; phylum Pseudomonadota; class Alphaproteobacteria; order Rhodospirillales; family Oceanibaculaceae; genus Oceanibaculum; species Oceanibaculum sp. The sequence goes on from NZ_JAKUSO010000031.1 coordinate 35,896, forward strand.
GCACTCGGCATGACGCGCGGTGCCGCCTTCGACGTGCAGGCGGTCTGCGCCGGCTTCATTTATGCGCTGGCAGTTGCCGACAATTTCATCAAGGCCGGGCAGGCGCGCAACGTGCTGGTCATTGGTGCTGAGACTTTTTCGCGCATTCTCGACTGGGAAGACCGCTCGACCTGCGTGCTTTTTGGCGATGGTGCAGGCGCTGTGCTGCTGACCGCGGAGCAGGCAGAAGGCAAGCCGGGCGACCGGGGGCTGCTGTCCACCCACCTACATTCGGACGGGCGCGAGCATGACGCGCTCTATGTCGATGGCGGTCCGTCCTCGACCCGCACGGTCGGGCATGTGCGGATGGTTGGCCAGCATGTCTACAAGCATGCTGTGACCAAGCTGGGCGCGGTCATCGAGGAAGCGCTGGAAGCCAACGGGCTGAACGCGTCCGATATTGACTGGCTGGTGCCGCACCAGGCCAACAAGCGGATTATCGACAGCATGCGCCAGCGCTTTGGCCTGGACGAGGACAAGGTGGTGCTGTGCATCGACCGCCACGCCAACACATCGGCGGCCTCCGTGCCCCTGGCGCTGGCCGAGGCGATGGAGGATGGCCGGATCAAGCAGGGCGATCTCGTCGTGCTGGAGGCGATTGGCGGTGGCCTCGCCTGGGGAGCCGGCCTCCTGCGGGTTTGAGTTCTCCGCCGCCGCTCATGTTAAATCTCACTTAAAAAACCCGGCTCATCCCTTTGTAATTGACGGGTTTATCCGGTCAGGGTACCGTGTCCTTTCTTGGGGGAGGCATGGCATGACCGAAAAGACCGTTACCCGTGCGCAATTGAGCGAAGCGGTATATCAGGAAGTTGGCCTGTCACGGAACGAGTCCGCCGATCTGGTGGAGACCGTTCTGAACGAGGTGGCGGATGCCCTCGAACGCGGTGAGATGGTGAAGATTTCTTCCTTCGGCAGCTTCTCTGTCCGGCAGAAGGGACGCCGGATCGGGCGGAATCCGAAGACCGGCGAGGAAGTGCCGATCCTGCCGCGCCGTGTCCTGGTCTTCCGCCCGTCGCATGTGCTGAAGAACCGGATCAATGCCCAGCTTACCGGCAAACGAGGCTGAGGGGCTTCTTGGCTGACAGAGTGTCGGACCGGGGGAAATGAGTGTGGAAACCGTGAGCAGCCCGTCCTCCGCGCAGCGACGCGGCAGCGGCAAGTCGGCCGCGGCTTTCAGGACGATCAGTGAGGTCGCCTCGGAGCTTGACGTTCCGCCGCATGTGCTGCGGTTCTGGGAGACCAAATTCTCGCAGATCAGGCCGATGAAGCGGGGCGGCGGACGCCGCTATTACCGCCCCGAGGATGTGGACCTGCTGCGCCGCATCCGCGAGCTTCTCTACAAGGACGGCTACACGATCAAGGGCGTACAGCGGCTGCTGCGCGACGGCATCCACCGCGAGGATGGTGACGACGAGTCCGGCGAGGATGAGGATGAGTCGCTGGAAACCGATGGTTTTTCCGCGGACTCTGAAGAGTCTGGCGACGAGGATGAGGCGGAAGAAGCCGATCTTTTCTCCGACTCCGGTACGAAGAAGACGGTCCTTGCGCCAGCGGCCCGGGCGGAGCTTGAGGCCGCCATGCGGGAATTGACGGAGCTGTCCGGCCTGCTGCGGCAGGCGGCCCGGAAATAGCGGCGAAAATCGCGCTTCTTGCCCGTTGAAACCGTTGCGCGGCAGGACGATGGCGGCTATGGTCCGCGTCCTCGGTCGGAGCGTAGCGCAGCCTGGTAGCGCACTTGTCTGGGGGACAAGGGGTCGTCGGTTCAAATCCGGCCGCTCCGACCAATGAAATCAATGACTTAGCCCGCTTCGGCGGGCTTTTTCATGTCGCAGCATGTGTATCCAGACTGGATAATCTAATACGCTGATTTTACTGCGATATCGTCGTTTACCGACTTTTCCTGAAAAATCCCGATGCAACACCGTGCAACACGACGGCAGTGTCTTTGTGCGCTGTCTGTTCCACGCTGTTTCAGGTGCCAGGGACATTTGATTCGGTTTTAATGAATGTGGGGTATTGCGCTAAGACGCGGCCGGCCCCATGTGAGCGTCCCGCCGTATTAGTAGAAAGGATTTTTCATGCCCGATTCTGGGTATACGATTCTCGCTATTAAAAACCCGACCTCAAGCCATCGGGTCAGTTTTCGCGAGATGCCCAAAGGCGATCTACCTATTGTACTGGAAGACAATATCATTCACCGCAGCGCGGCCAGTGCGGATAAAGTCTCCCGGATAATCGAGACGCTAAAACGGGAGCGATATGAAATAAGCAAGGTCATAGACAGCACCGGCAAGGATGTAACCAGCGAATTCATATAACCAAAACGGCTGACGGTTTTCCCCAATTATCCCGAAATCTGCTGGCGCAACCGTTCGAACACAGCCTCGATGCTGTCGTTCATTGCGGCCATGTGCGCGGCGGTCGCCGGGTCCAGATCGCGCAGCATGGCCAGCGTGCGCTCGTCCAGCCTTGGGTGCAGCGTGGCGTAGGCGAGGGAGGTGCCGCTGCCGGCCTCGATCTCATGCAGCGCGATATCGAATTTCACGCCGTCGCGCACCAGCTCCGCCAGGATCAGGATGAACTGCGTCTTGTCGCAGAAATAGCTGGGGCAATCGAGGCTGGCCGGCAGCGCGTCATTCGCGGCCAGGCCGGCAGAATCGGCTACCACCAGCGCATTCGGGTCGAGATTGACCAGCGCTGCTGCCTGCCGCAGGTTGCGGTAGCTTGCCGTCAGGCGCCAGGCGATGGTGCTGCTGTGTGTCATGAATGCCGTCATCCGTGTATCGTGCCCAAGACCTAGCGTTGCCTGCCCCCTGTGCGCAACGCTAGACTGCCCCTGTCGGGACAGACGCTCCCGCCCGCAATACATTCCGGAAGGTCTCCATGCCGATCATCGACCAGAAAGAACAGGCCAGGATCGACCTCGCCGCCGCCTTCCGCTGGGCCGCACGGATGAATTTCCACGAAGGCGTGTGCAATCATTTCAGCCTGGCGATTCCCGGCGAGACGGACCGGTTCCTGATCAACCCGCATGGCCTGCATTTCTCCGAGATCCGCGCCAGCGACCTGTGCACCCTGGATGCGGAGGGGAAGGCACATGGTGGCTACCACCCGCCGGAGCCGACCGCCTTCTACATCCATTCGGCGATCCACCGCACCAACCCGAAGGCGGCCTGCGTGCTGCACACCCACATGCCCTATGCCACGGCGCTGTGCCTGGTTCAGGAAGGTCGGCTGGAGATGGTCAGCCAGAATGCGCTGCGCTATCTCGACCAGATCGCCTATGACGACAAGTATAACGGGCTGGTGCTGGATTTCGATGAAGGCTTCCGCATCGCCGAGGTGCTGGGCGACAAGCGCGTGCTGTTCCTGGCCAATCACGGCGTGATCGTGGTCGGTCCCACCGTGGCAGATGCCTTCGATGATCTCTATTACCTGGAGCGAGCCTGTCAGCATCAGGTGCTGGCGATGTCCACCGGGCGGCCGCTGAAGCCGATCGATCCGCAGGTTGCCGCCATGACCTGCGAGCAGATCGAGGGCGAACGGCTTAATGCCCAGCTGCATTTCCAGGCACTGAAGCGGATTCTGGAACGGGAAGCGCCGGAGTATGCTGATTGAGGGGGCTTAAGGTTAGGTAAACTATCCTTCTCCCCTTGCGGGAGAGGGCTGACGAGGCTTGGCGACGCAGGAGCTTAGCCGAGGCTGGGTGAGGGGGAATTGCATGGGCGCAGCCGTGCGGGGGGCCCCGCCCCCACGGCCCCGCCCCACCCACCCCACCGGCAGACGCGGGTGGGCGGGGGGGGGGGG